>JBCCLI010000058.1:0-23211 GCA_039026975.1 Bacteroidota bacterium
GACTTAAGCCTACTACATATAGCAGAACATCCGGGAGAGTTTCTGCTGAGGACCCTGAATAGAGTAAGGGTATTCTGGGCATTTGATACATTTACAGGTGCCTGGTGGTACCCGCGGAACAATTTTATAGGGCAAATCATCTTGGGAATAGATGCTATATGTTATCTCTCATTTATGAGTATATGTCTGTTATTTTGGCATCCCACATTCTCCAGAGATAAGGTAAAGGAGCTAAGCCTGCTGACTATATTAGCGTATGGACTTCCCTACTATTTAGCCTTTTCTCATCCTACGTATCATTTTGCTATTATACCGCTATTCCTTTTTCTAGGAGAATGGAAAAAGAAACCTACTATGACCCTAACAAAATGGGGGATTCTCTTTTTACTAATAGGAATCCAGTTAGAATGGATCTTTCACATGTCTTCAAGTTTATAGTATGACTATCAAAGAAGCCCAACAAACGGTAGATACCTGGATCAACACCATAGGGGTACGCTACTTTTCAGAGCTCACTAACATGGCTATTCTCACAGAAGAAGTAGGAGAAGTAGCCAGAATCATGGCCCGTAAATATGGTGATCAATCTTTCAAGAAGTCTGATGAGGAAGTGGACTTAGGGGATGAAATGGCAGATGTCCTTTTTGTGCTGATTTGTCTGGCTAATCAAACGGGGATAGACCTGGAGGAAGCCCTCCGCAAAAACCTGGATAAGAAAACCAAGCGAGATAAGGACAGGCACAAAAATAATGAGAAGCTATCCTCATAGGGAGCCAGTAGAAACGCGATACATCGCGTCTCTACCTCTCATCATAAACTGCTAAGAAAAATTTTTATCTAAGGCTAATTCATTAGGAAGACCGCGTTCCCTAGAAGTAGCTTTCCTTGATGCCAGAATCCTCTAAAGGTAGGAGAATCAGCCAGGTAAATGATCTGTCCACTTCCCATTCTTTCTACGCCTATAGCCAGGCTGTGTGCTAAGCGTTTTTTAAGCCTATGACCTGTGAATCCAGCTGTGTGTGCGCCTGGTTTATAGGCACCTACATTCCATCCTCCAGACCTGAAGTAAGGATATACAGAGCTGTTTCTTTTCACCACATGTATATGATCCCCTAATCCAAAGGCCAGTGGATGAGTCTCATCAAGTTCTATACGGTAAATGCTACCTGCCACATAGTCTGAAAGATTATTTCTTTCCTGCTCATCATAGACTTTCAAGTAAATTTCAGGATCTATTTCTTCTTCTGGATCTCCTCCACCAAGCTCAGCTGCAGCAGCTTCTACTGATTTAGCTAGCGCTGTATTCCCCTCTTCTTTCATCCTTGTAAAACCATCCACCGCCCTGTCCAGGGCTATAAGGGTTCCGCCGCCTCGGACATAAGACTTAAGGCTCTCCATTTGGTCTCCATACCTTCCACTGGGAAGTAAGATGACATCAAATTCATCCAGGGACACATTATTCAAGTAATGAGTGTGAAGCAGGGTTATGGGATACTGTAAGTCTTGTTCAAAGTGGTGCCATAGTTCTCCCATAGCAAGGGGGTTACTTCCATCTCCCCCAATAAGTCCTACCTTAGGAGCACTAAGGGGAGCTACCCGGTAAGACCCGAAGTCCTTTCCTTCATCTACATACCCTGTATAGACTGGGGTCAGCGTCCTTCCATGAGCATTAGCTAATGCCAGAAGGTCTGATTGAAAGGAGGGATTTCCATTATCAGTCCTTAGAAAAATTAGGCTTCCTCTGCTAAAATTGTCATTACCTATAGTAAAAGCCTGTGTACTCTGTCTGGCACGGATACCCTGCTGGAAGGCAGCTGCTAAAAATCTAACGTCCGCCTGATCTTCCCATCCCATGATAAAGGCATATGGATCACCTTCTGGGGTGGGTGTGGAGACAGTAGGAGCGGTAAATGCTGCTAGGCTCCCTGTAGGCTTTCCGTCAGTAGCATAGGCCTCCACCCCAAACACATAAGGTAAGGCCCAGGCAGTCATATCATACGTAATAGAATCTTCCAAATAGGTGGTAGGTTCAAATAAAGCCTGTACCATTTTTCCCCTTTTTTGTTCTATGGGCACCAGAAGATCCCCTTGGTCTATGTTGATGCTGATTTTTTCCCGTCTTTGGTAGTCAAAGCCAGAGGTTTTGGTATTAGCGGAAGCACTCCCGTAAGTTATTCCCTGTTTATCCAATAAATCCGTTATCGCGAGTAGTTTATCTGAATTATTAGAAGCGGGAATGACAAAAGTGTGATAAGGACTATTCAGGCTTTTCTGGGTAGGAGAAAAGAAGCTATTAAATTCCCTCAGCATCCTTTCTTTATTGTCAAACGCCGTTTCTATCGTAGAAAGGCCCGTGGTCACGTGATGGGTGATCCTGTCTTTCAGGGTCAAGGTGTCTCCTGTATTAGTCAGAACAGCTACGCCGGCTCTTCCTGAGCCCCCTTGCTCGTAGGTAAATCCTATAGCCCCATTAAAGGTAGGCCATGTATCTCCATAGCTGGGATATAGTAAGTCAAATACTTCTTTGGTAAAGTAAAGCCAGCCTTCTTCATCAAAGTATTTAGCGTGGTTTCTACCTGTGAGTTCCTGAAACTCCCTTTGCCAGGGGGTAATGATAGCATGGTAAGGCTTAGCCGCCGGGGCAAAGTAATAAGGAGAATTAGGCCCCATCTCATGAAAATCTACATGTACCTGTGGCATCCACCGCATATATTCTTTCATCCGTACCTGAGATTCTACCTGTGTCTGCCATGCCCAGTCTCTATTTAGGTCAAAGAGGTAATGGTTATACCTTCCTCCGGGCCACGGCTCTCTGTGTTCCATAGCAGATGGATCAGGGTTCACCATGCTGTGTTGGTACTGATTGTACCAGTTGGTATACCTATCTTTCCCGTCCGGATTTAAGCAGGGATCCAGGATCACTACCATATCCTTTAGCCATACGTCAGAGCCTGCTGCCTGCTGGGTGGCTAGTAAGTAAAGCGTTTCCATAACTGCTTCAGAGCTAACCGCTTCATTTCCGTGAACATTATAGCTCAACCATACAATGGGAAGTTGGGGGCTAGCAGGATCTCCTTCTGCCAGGCCAGCATGCTGAAGGTTACTGTTCCTGATTTCATCCAGTTTTACCATGTTTTCCGGGTCAGTTATGAAAACCAGCTGGAGGGGCCTTCCTTCATAGGTACTCCCATAGGTCAGAGCACTTACAGCTCCAGAGGATTCTGCTACAGCCTCCACATAAGCTGAAATTCTGTGATGATAGGTAAATTTTTCTCCTAGCTCATATCCCAGGAAGTCTGCTGGACTTGGAATAGGTTGACTTACAACAGATAAACTGGATAGGATCAGCCAGCATCCCATCAGCTGTGTAAATATCGTGCTTCTCATAAATCTAAGGGCTGTCAATATTGATTGTAGGTTAAAAGAAGGGGAAGATAAATAAAAGCAAAGTGAGAAAAGTAGTCGTACAGCTAAAAAAATCAACTTTAAGAGGATAATTAAACTGAAATTATATACTTATTTCATTTTAAAGTGAAAAAATGAATAACTTTTACTATATTGCTAACGTTAAAGGGATAAAAGCCGGTTTATGACCCAGCAAGAAGTGCTCAGGAAGTTTTTAATAAGCTTTCAGGAAAAGGCAGAGCAGTGGGGAATCGTCTACTATCAGCGGAAGAAGAATCTGCAAGCCTTGCTCGATTTGGAAATAGATCCAGCTTTTAGGGAACACATCCTTAGGAAGGAAATAAGATGGAGAGATTATTACCGTGGTCCCCGGCCTGATGCTTTGATTAAAGGAGGAGAGTATTGGGAGTTTGGGAAGGATATTAAGGCTGTAGAGGTCTATGTAAAGATTTCTTTAGGAAGAGCGGATGGCCCCGCCATATGTATGTCTTTTCATCCGGCAGAACGAAAAATAATCTATCCTTATCAGGAGACTAAGAATTAACTAACAGAAAGGAGTCATCATGAAAAGTCCGTTCACAGGAGGAGAAGCCTTGTTGCGAAAGGAATGGGCGCAACAGACTTTCAGAGGGGACACGTTTGACATATACAGGCATTATTATGTCTGTGCAGATACACAAGAAGAGTTTAGCACCCAGGACTTGGATGAGCTAAATACAGCACAGGTTTATAATCAGTATCGTGCCTTATATCGCATACCTTTCCCAAGTGAAATCACTGAGATAAGAGAAAGATATGGGCTCTCAGCTGCCAGGATGTCAGAAGTATTGGATTTTGGAATTAACTCCTACCGCAAGTATGAACTAGGAGAAATACCCAGCTTAGCCAATGCCAAGCTCATTAAATTAGCTCGAAATCCAGAAACCCTTATGTCTTTTGCGGAAGAAAAGAGAGCCTTATTTTCTTCAAATGCCTTTCAGAGGCTGGAGAATAGATTGGCCGAGCTAAATGAAAGAGAGAATTTGTCGGCTATCGTGGGTTACATCTGGAATCATCATATGGAGGCTAATAGATTTACGGGTTACGTAAAGCCTAACTTTGAAAAGGTAGCTAACTTCGTGATGTTTTTTGCCCAGAGATGTGAGCCCCTAAAAACCCGGATGAATAAGCTCTTATTCTACTGTGATTTCTATCACTACAAGAAAACAGGCCTAGCTATCTCAGGCTGTAATTATAGAGCTATTCAGATGGGGCCCGTTCCTTCTCATTTCCATGAACTGTTTGGCATCTTGGAGTCAGAAGGTTATGTGAGAATAGAAGAGAAACTATTTGAGCATGGCGGGGTAGGAGAACAGTTTTATTTAGGGAAGGATATTGATCGATCCCTATTTTCAGAAGATGAATTAGCAAGTATGGAAGAGATAGCTACTTATTTTGAAGAGATCAGAACGCGCCAAATGATTACCCTCTCTCATGAAGAAGAAGCCTGGAAGGAAAATGAAGGATCACGTCAATTAATTGATTATCAGAAATATGCTTTTGATTTGAAAGCACTGTAAGAACTATAGCACTGTTTACTTTTCTCGTTCTTTTGTAAAAGTCCGATAGGTTTAGCCCTCCTGTTTTATGGCAGTGAGGGTTTTTCTTTTAATTATTCTATCTTGTAAAAAAGTTGTTATACTAACTAATTAGGATATGATTAAGATTCCCTCTCATATAGATACACTTGCTGCCTACGAGCCAGGAGCATCTCAGATTACTCTTTCAGAAGGCCAAAGGTGGGAGGATATCATTATGCTGGCGAGTAATGAAAATCCGCTCGGAGTACCTGCATCAGCTGAAGAAGCTGCCTCTGAGGTAATGAAGAAGGTAAATCTATATCCTGATGCCAGAGGGGCCCTTCTAAAAGAAGCACTGGCAGCCCAGTTAGCTATTAATCCTACCCAAATTCATCTTGGAAATGGGTCAGATAGTATCCTGCTCAGGCTCATGCGAGCTATGTGTGAGGGAAAAGAAGAGGTATTGACATCACAGCATACTTTTGCTGCTACCTCCGTTCAGGCTCATATACAGGATGTACCCATACGTTACGTCCCTATGCAGGAGGGATATACCTTTGATCTGGAGACTATCCTGGATCAGATTCAGGGCCACACTAAAATGATCTACCTCTGTAATCCTAATAATCCTACGGGCAGTATGCTGCCAGAGAAGGAAGTAATGGCATTTTTGGAGAAAGTCCCTGAGCAGGTATTGGTCATTATGGATGAAGCCTACTATGAGTTTGCTACTTTTCTCTCAGATGAGTTTCCTGTTTATCATACCTACGCACGTCCTAATGTTCTCACACTGAGAACTTTCTCTAAAGCGTATGGACTAGCTGGCTTAAGAATAGGCTATGCTATAGGAGACCCCGCTATCATTTCAGTCCTGGATAAGGTTTCTTTACCCTTTGAACCTAATGCAGTAGCCCAGGCGGCAGCTTTAGCAGTATTAGGAGATCATACTTTTAAACACAGAACCGTCTCTCTTAATAAAGAGGTATTAACACAGTATTATCAGATACTATCGGAAATAGATATCCCCTATGTTTCTTCTTTCGGGAACTTTGTGATGCTAACCCTTCCTAATACAGCCACAAGAAATGCCTTATTCACCCATCTACTAGCGCAAAATATTCTCGTGAGAAAGCTAGCGTCTCTTGAGAATTGCCTGAGGATAGGAACAGGAACCCTGGCCCAAACAACCCTATTAACGGCAGCCTTAAAGGCTTTCTCTCTCGCAGAAAAAGCCTCATCTATGTAGGGTGAAATTGATAAAAAGTAAGTCCTTAGTAGGTATTTTTACGGCTAATGAATTTTTTTCAAGTTCTTATAGTAATTTTTGCATAAGTTGTGGCCTAATTTTTCGAATACTTTATCTATCAGATTTTTTCGAAAGTGCCAGTAACTAACCCAACAATCGTGGAGCTCACACAGTACGGATTCTATATAGAGCGAACTGCTAAGCGCATCAAGCAGCATATGCAACGAAAGTTTACCGCAGCTAATTTTGGCATTACGGTGGACCAATGGGTGATCCTGGACGTATTGAGCTCATTTGATGGATTAAGCCAATTTGAAATAGCTGAAAAAACATACAAAGACGCCCCCACAGTAACCCGAATCATAGACCTGCTCTGTAAGAAGGGCTATACCAAAAGAGAGATAGATGGGAAAGACAGGAGGCGCTTTAAAATATTCTTAACCCCCACTGGAAAGAAGAAAATATCAGAGGTCTTGCCCGTAGTGAAAAGTTGCAGAGAAATAGGGTGGGAAAAGCTTACTGAGACAGACTATTCTCATCTGTTACGTATCATGGATACTATTTTTGGGAATTTTGATGAGGAGAAGGTGGGGTAGGTTAGGCCTCTTCTGGCAGGTAAGCCCTTAGCATCTCCTGCGGACCATGAAAAGTGACTCTTCCTTTTTTTACAAATGTATTTACCGCCAGCAATTCCTCCATACTGGGAATCTTGACATCTCTGGGAATCCGGATTAGTCTTTCATCTTTTTTCTCAAAAGGAGGTGTTACGTTAGACTTAAATAGTAGTCCCCACAGCTGGGCAGAGCAGCTGTAGAGTATCCTTTCCGGTTCAAACTCTTCCTCCCATTCAGTCAGCTTATCATTAATTTCTTCAAAGAAAGAAATAGTATTGGCTAATCTTATCCTGGAACCCGCTTTAGACTTACCCTTGCTATTTAAATAGCTGATTTGAGATTTTCCCCTTTTATGCCTCTTCATATACTTCTTGATGTTCTTGTGGAGGTAAATCTCCCCTTCTTCCGCATATCCCAAGGCAGCTGCTCCCGCCTGTATGAGCACAATCATATAAGGAGGATGGCGTTCTTCTACTTCTGATAGGTAACTACTGGGGATATAATTCTCTTGAATAGGAGGAAAAGGCAGGGGAAGTCGTATGTCCATTATGGGATTTCTCACTTCATCTATGAGAGAAAATACGTGTTTTTTGGGATTAACTTCCCACCTGAGATCTGGTAATTCTCCCAAGGCTGACAGAAAAGCTTTAGTTTTTACGCCAGAAAGAAACAAGCTATGGGTCTCAGCGGTTTTCATAATATATCAGCTAAATAGACTAAAAAATTATACGAAATTTTTCATCCACAATGGCAGCTTTACGTACATTTTAGTAAGAAAGCCTAAGTACCCTTAATACATATCGTTTGTAAATAGATTCTCTAGTTGTATGCCAATAACTACAAATTCCATCTCTCTCTCTCCTGTAAAGCTCTTCAAACTGGCGCTCAGAAGGCATTTTGAAGATAAAAAATGGATGTTATTTGCGCTTGTCTTCAGTTTTGTTGGCTATGTAGTGCTTACCTCCTTTTCCTCAAGCCGAATTCAATTCTTAGGAATTGTAGGGTATGGAATTATTTTAACCTTCTTTCTAATTATCCCCATATTCTATTGGACACAAATTCAGGAAATGCGAGAAAGGGGATTTTTTAAGCCCAGAGTCTACGAGATAGATGATACCTCCATCACCGCCAAAACCTCTTCTGGCAAGAAAGGGGTTTATCCATGGGAAACCTTCAAAAAAGTTACCCAAACGGCCAGCTACTATATATTGTATATCTCCACCATCCATTTCTTATACATAGAGAAGCAGTCCTTCCAAAGTAAAGAGGATAAATCCCGATTTGATCAGTATTTGACTACGAGAGGATTGGTTATTTAAAGCTGCGGTAGGATTTATTTAGAGAAGTGGTTCTGCCTTCCCATGTCTTGGGGTTTCTCTTTCTAAACTGTATAACCTCCTGTAATGTGTTATAACCCTGTCTTGTTAAGTATAGATGCGTGCGCTGGTCTGCTATATTCCAACATAACCATGAGCTATTTTCATATTCAGATCTGAAGGTGAGCATTTTTCCCTCTAATGCATCCAAATAGGCTCTCGTAGCCTCAGAGTCTTCAAAGGCTAAATGTGTTTTTTCTAGCAGAACGGGCAGTACATGATCTTCTAGCTGTGTTAGGTATAACCCATCTATAGGATGATGAGCACTTAGCGTTAGATTAAACTGGGCAATGTTCCTATCCCAGCTGAATAAACACAGCAACACCATCAAGGCATAGGCTGCCCAACTACTAGACCTGATGAAAAAGTAATATCCCTTTCGCTGAAGCATCATGATCAGTAATACACACACCCCTGTTAACACCAGCGTTAACATAAGGAGAAGGAAAATACGTCTATATGTCAGACCGGATGCGGCTATGTATCTCAGAATTCTCACTTGAACTGCTAAGAGGAGAAAACATGTCTGCACCAACCATACAATAGCGAGCTGTCTTAACCTTCCACTTAACCTTATTAGATGCTTCCTTCTATATAGCTGGTACATAAAAATGAGGAGAGAAGGGATAATGATGAAGATAAATAGGTATAGTCCTTTAAAGGCAATAGTTCTTAGGCTCATCTCCTCTGGACCCTTAAAATCCCCCAGGATCCACACTACTTCTATTAGTAAGTATAAAAACAGGAGAAGATTAGCCACAGATAAAATCACGCTCCAAGTGAAGTAGGCCTTTTTAGCGGTAGATGGATCGAAAGCTCTTTCTGAGGGAATGAAGGTTTGTATATCATCTGTAGATGATGCCTCCTTAGTGCGGTAAAGAAGCCCCAGGATAAGTAAGCCTCCAAAGAAAAAGAATAGTAACCTGCCTGGTTCTAGTCCCTGGAAGAAACTAGTAGAGAGTAAAAGGAGCTTATCCATGAGGCTATCAAACCTGGGATTGGCAAAGGTAAATACGGTCAGGAAAGCTATAATGATACTTAACGGTATAAAGGAGGCCCTGAAGACTTCCCAAAGCTTACCTATGGCTTTCTTTTTACTTAGAGATTCAGAAATGGCATAGTAAGCATCTCTAATCATATGAAAGTAAGACCTCACGATTTCCAGTAGGGCAAGAATGACAGAGCGCATACTAGGCTGATGGACAAAACCGGCAAAAAGAATGAGTGAGCCTATATGAACAACTTTGGAAAAAGGAGAATTATGGAGAATGACCATAAGGCCTGTTAGTATGGTTCCCAGACCCGTGATCCACACATTTCTGGAATTTCTAGATGAAGGGTTTAAGGCTAGTAAAGAGCCTAACATCAGAAGGCTAAAAATGAATACATTGATTCCTAGCACTTTTTGCCAGAAAAAAGCATTATAAATGATGGTTAGCAGGACGACCATCAATAGGCGGTAATACTTAGGGATCATGTTTTTTGATAGCCAGACTAAAGGGTCAAGATATGGTCTGAGAGGTAGATACGGTAGTGAGCTGTCTTATCAAGAAAATAAAGCTGACTAAATGGTAAAAAAGATTGGATTTTCCGTCTCTCGGGTGGATCTCCCTCCAAAAACAATGAGAAGAATTTAGCGGTTGATGTAGTAATGAAAGCACATACCATAGAAGGCAAGCAAAAAACTTCCCCTGTCAGGGATAAGGTCCACGCGCTCTTAGAAGACTTATGCAGTGGCATGTATGAGCGAGAGGAGGTCATTAAGCTGGCCCTACTTTCAGCAGTAGCAGGGGAGAGTATATTTTTACTTGGCCCTCCCGGTGTAGGAAAAAGCCTGATAGCCAGAAGGCTTAAACACGCTTTTTCTGATGGCCGATCCTTTGAGTATCTCATGAGTAAATTTAGTACGCCTGATGAAATATTCGGTCCTGTCTCCATTAAAAAGCTCAAAGAAGAAGATAAGTATGAGCGCCTCACAAATAAGTATCTGCCGGGTGCCCATATTGTATTTCTGGATGAAATATGGAAATCAGGTCCAGCTATTCAAAATGCACTCCTGACTATTTTAAATGAGAAAATTTATAGAAATGGAGAGCAGGAAATGCAGGTGGATATAAAGGGAATCATTACGGCCTCTAATGAACTCCCCCCCACCAGGGAAAGCTTCCAACCTTTATGGGATAGAATGCTGATCAGGTATCAAATAGGGGGAATTAGAAACCAGCAAAACTTCCTGAAAATGATCACAGATACCCAAGACCTTCTGGAAGATCAGATACGAGAGGAAGTAAAGATCTCTACAAAAGAGTTAGCTAGCTGGAATGAAGAAATTCAGGCTATACACGTACCGGCAGAAGTATTAAATACCATTCAGATCATTAGAGAAAAGCTTACGCAAGTAGGGCAGAGTGAAAATAGTGAACAGGACCCTATAAGTGTGTATGATAGAAGGTGGAAAAAATTAGTTAGGTTACTCAGAACTGCTGCTTTTTTAAATGGCCGGCAAGAAGTAGATCTCATGGACTGTTTTTTGTCAGTACACTGTTTATGGAGCCATCCTAATCAGCTGGAACGTATAAAGGAAGTAGTCAGCGAGACCGTCAGGAAGCATGGGTATTCCATAGCTATGAACCTGAATAGCCTCAGAAAAGAAATTCACTCCCTTAAGGAGGAGGTGGAGGAAGAAACCAGGATTAAAAAAATCATTGCGGAGGATAAGCTTCAGCCCATACAGGAAGAGTATTATCAGATTCTCTCAGATGCTAAACCTTTTCAGGGGGAGCTACTGAAGATTTCAGATTTTAATAAACTGGGCTCGGATGAGGTGCAGGTCATCAATATATATGATGAGTCTTTAACCCTGAGGCATAGGTTGAAAGCCAAGAAAAGCTCTTCTGAGCACGTAGTAGATATCATTTTTAATTCTCAAGAAACGGCCTACTCTCTTAAAACCAGTAAGGTAGAAAGGAAAGAAGTCATCTTTAAAAAGCCCCACTCGCTGGTAGAAAAACATTGGGATGAGAGAATAGAGAAGCTGAAATCCTATATAGCGGAACACGTTCAAAAGGTAGAGCATGACCAGCCGGAGCCTATTGCTGAGCTAGAGAGAAATTTATTTGTGCCTGCTGAGCTGAGTGCCATTGTGAAAGCTAATCTTCAGGAGGTGGGTAATACCCTTGATAAACTGGCCTTGGAGCTGGAAAAAATTCATTATGCCTACCACAGTCTGTAACTATGGCAGCTTTCCAAAAACTTGAAGAGGAATTTAACCGCTTTATAGAGTTCGGTACCCTGCTAGACAGGACTACCAGAAAGTACCTTGTCCATTATTTAGCGCATAAACTACAGCTGGATTGGGTGCAGCCACCGGAGTTAGCTGACCAATACTACCAATATTTCTGTACTGCCCTGGATGATTTACTGGGAGATGAGGAACTGCAGCTATTATGTAAGAATAGACCTATTCTCTCCCAACAATTAGCTGTGGATACCCTGAAATGGATTAGGAAGACCCACAGACAAGTAGAGGCTAGAAATCCCTTTTATGAAGAGCAAAAACGGCTGCAGGCTGTATCCATTATGCCGCTTACTAGGTTTGAAGGGAAGTGGTATATCTATACAGATTATCTCAAGCACCAGTACAGGAAGGAGGAGTTTGATGTAGGATTTTATGAAGATAAGTTCAAAGCACTTAATAAACAGAAAGATCCTAAGAATGAGAAAGGAAACGTCCAAGCAGCTTGGGAGAGAATCATAAAAGACTATTTGTCCCAGTGGGACGCTCTGCTCCAAGCTAAACTCTTAGCCTATCAGCTCAGGAAATTAACTGAGGAGAAGGAGAACTTTCAGGAGCTACTAGAAGCCAAACTCCAAGAGTATAAAAAGTTAAATTCCCTCATTTCCCCATTTACTAATTACCTAGGCTCGTACTGGGATTTATCCAGATCCTTATGGCAGGATGTGAGCTTTGATGTATTACAGCGCTATCATGATCTTCTCCAAGATGAGGAGTCTATCAGGAAGCTGGCTGAACTTCTCGGAAATATGCGGGAAGCAGAAATCATTACTGAGGAGGAGACCTTCGAGAAAAAAATAGTCAGACAGGAATGGATAGTAGATAGTATGCAAAAGGCTGAAATAGTGGGTGTACACGAGAGTGATGACCTGAACGCACTTACGAGCGGGGAGGTAGGCCTGTTAGCAGATGAGGCTACAGAGTCAGTCTTTCTGAAGAAATACGCAGATAAAGGATTACTAACCTTCAAGTTTGAAGATAAGCAAGTAGTAAAAAGTGAACATCATTTTACAGAAAAAAACATAAGGGTGAGGAAAAAGGAGAAAGGACCCTTCATCGTGTGTGTAGATACAAGTGATTCTATGTCAGGGATGGCTGAACACATTGCAAAAGTCCTCTGCTTTGCGATCATAAAAATTGCTGTCCAACAGCATAGGCAGGCTTATCTAATTAATTTTTCTACGGGTATACAGTGTATAGACCTACTTCAGATAGGCAATTCTCTGGATGAAATAGCTGCATTTTTACAGATGTCTTTCCATGGAGGAACTGATATTACCTTGGCCTTCTATGAGGTTTTTAGACAACTAGATACTGACCAATACGAGGATGCTGACGTACTCATCATTTCAGACTTCATTATGTATAAACTAGATGAAGACCTCCTAAATAGGGTTCAGTATCACCAGCAAAACCGCAATACCCAATTTTACAGCCTCATCCTGAGTGAGAACCCCAATGCGGAGGTGGTGAATCACTTTGACGCTACATGGTTATATGATCCAGAGAAAAAGGGGGTGATAGAAGAGCTAAACAGGAAGATCAGGGTACAGGCAGAAAGGCCATAAAAAAACTGACCTTGTAAGAGGTCAGCTTTTTTCTGTTAAATGTCGGTCCCAAAAGTGGTCTTATGATAAGACCAGTCCTTTTTAAAATAGGTTATCCGGGAGACAACCTTAAGATTGTAGTAGTAGTCGTTTGATACATAAGATACACTAAAAAGTGCTTCTCTCCAAAAATTCTTTCCTTCCACTTACTCACTCATTCCTCTGTCTTTCAACTAATTACTATCCTCTGGCGTGCAGAAATAAGCCTTTCCACGCAAATAGGCTAGGTTTTTCTGAGGGAGAATAGTCAACTACAGACATATATAAATAGATGAATATTAACTAGCCAATGGGCTTATTCTCTTAGCATTTTATCTGCAAACTCATGGACAGAGGACACGTAGGTTTCTGCTATTTCCAGTAATCTGCTCGGTATGTAGCAATCATGAAAGAAGGTATCCTTTTTATTTAAGGCGAGTGCCTCTATCAAGTTATCCTGGCATAGACTCTCTCCGTAACAGATAGGACTTCTGACCATACGAGTGAGTTTTAAGTTTCTTGCATATACACCTTGCACGGAACTTTGAATACACAGCCGATCCAGATAAATCAGCTTATCCTCTTCACTGACTGTTCTCACCCCAGCTATCTCCTTACTAGCTTTAATGAAGGCTTGAGAGAGGAAGATAGACTGTTCAAAATCAGGATTAAGGAGAAAGTATAGAAAATGAATTCTATCTTCTTGCGTGCGAAGTTCATTTTTTAGAAAAGCACCTGGGACAAATGACATGGCATAATTTTCATGTGTAGGGAGAAAGAAGCCCTCTTTATCTTTTGATTTTTCATTAGGTGCATGCACATTATAGTGTATAACCATGGTCAGGTGTGGGCGGAAAGCGTTGATTTTCTCTGCTCTCATGTAGAGATCCTCACTATTGTAGAGCTTAAAAATATCTTTATCCTTGGCCTTGGTTTTATACCACTTTCTATCCCATTCAGAGAGAAGTCCTTTTTCTACTTGTTCATCCAGATAGGAATGGAAGAATACTTTTTTCCACGTATCAAAATCAAACCCGTCTACTGAAAGCCCTTTCCTTTTTCTTGTGATCATGACAGTAGCTCCCTCAGCCTCTAGTTTCTGCTTGATAATTCTAGCAGTTTGAATAGTTAAGTCAGATTCATGAAAATGGATAGCGGTGTGCTTAGTATGCATGGAGGCTCGCATTTTCATGTATTTTCCCTCTGTTTCAGCCAGGGCATGATCACCTGCTAAATGACCAGGGTCAAGTGCTACCCGCAAGCCTGCCAGCGGTTTTTCTGAGATATTCCGGTACTCAAATGCTTTTTCTAAAGGTGGGGTGTATACCTTTTTTGAGGCCAACCAGCGGTTAGTTCCTTTCTCTTTATAAACGTCCGTCACCTTTTCCATAGGATAAAATTTGAGCAGCTTTAGCATACGCTCAAATTCATCTGGATACAGGTGGAATTCCGCATTGCCTATCTTTTTATCATGGGGACTTGCATATAAGTATATGCCTGAGGAGTCAATAGAGAAATAGTCATAGAGCTCCTCATCCTTGATCAAATAAGGATGAGCGGCAGGATAAATAGGGCTAAGGCTGAAGGCTGGATAGTCCCTGCTAGCTGACTGTGCACAGGCAGTTTGGAACTGACAAAAGATACATAAGCCTACCCAATAAATATGACAGATAATTCCGCGACGCTGCATATATCGTGAACCTTACAGAAAGTAAAATACGCATTTTTACTTCTCATACCTCACAATTATCGCCAATAGTAAATTATTAGCGGTAATTGTTTTATCCATGGAATTGATAGGTGAGAAAATGTATGCCAAACTAGTCAGAAGCAGAAGAATTTTTATCCCCTACTATTAGCACAGCATCATATTCCTCTACTATTTTGGTAAGTAGCGGACTGATTGTTAAGGCTTTACTACTAATCACTTTCCGAATTGGAGCAAGCTCAATAACTGCTTTTTCCCCTGCAGGTACGGCCGCTATAAGTGGGCTAAGGTCATTAGCCGGATCACCAGTGTAGGTATTGGCTAAACTGGGGCCATAGGCTAAAGGCTGGGCAAGAAGCTTCATCCGTACAGAATCACTGATCCCTCCTAAAACCAGCAGATGAAAAGCGCGTTTATTATTTTTTTTGCCGTAAGCCTGTAGGTAATTTCCGAAAGACTTTACGTTGCTGCCAGGAATATTTCCTTTGAACCCACTTCCCCAGTCTATTTTTACCATAACTCTTGGCGCTTTCACCTGAGTAGCTAAGGCCTCTTGATAATACCTTCTAAATCTGCCTTTCATGAGGGATTGCTGTTCTGAAGGAGAGAGTTGGTAGGCTGCCTCTTCTGTAAGCGTATGGACGCGCTGAGAGGCCCGCAGGTCATTTATAACAGACAAGGCTTCTTCATCTTCCTGATACAAAGAAGATAAAGTCTCAAAGTCTTCATTCTGCCATTTGAATAATGCTAGCGTAGATAGATTTCCATTTTTCAGAAATAGGGTATACGCCTTTTCTGCTTCTCTGAGGTATTTTTCCACTATTTTTTCAGTATCCCTGTCGGATGCTAAGGAGAGTAGGTAAGTAAGGTCATTTCGTAGCTCTGTGATTTTAGTTGGACCTATTCCCCACAGAACATAAGCGTTTGATTCCGCGGTAGACAGCACCTTACTTAGCATATCCTGCTCTTCAGCTGAGCTGTAGGTAACAGCTATATCTTCTTGTTCATTGAAATATTCTTGCATAAGCCTGTCAGCGTCAGGCTCAAGGGCTAAGTCTTGAAGATTAATAGCTATGGTAGGATTTACGTCAACCGCCAGATGGTTAAACCTTAAGCCAATTTTATATGCATGCTGGTAAATGGCCCACAGAATAGAAGGCGTTTTTGCTAATCCACCTTCCTCACCTACCAAGAAAAATGGGGAGCGAGTTGCTTCAAACAATAAAAATTCTGCCCCCTCACCTTCCAGCCTGTTATTACCTAATTCAATGGAGTAGGTACTCTTCTTGGCTAAAGAAGTAAAGGGGTGTTGACCCACCATTAGCGTGGGTAGGACAACAAAAATTAATAGAGGAATGTAGTTGCGGAAAGTAATACTCATAAAATTTCAGCAGTATTAATCGATAATATTGCTGAAATGTTACTAAAAAACCTGCTTAATCAAAGGGTAAAAATGAATAACATACTTTTAAGTGCTTGTGTCAATTGTTAATTAAGGAAGATGGGCTCTATTACCTCAGAGTATCTATTAAGATCTACGATGAGGTAGTAGGACCCGTCGGCCATACGATTATGGTCGATAACAAATGTCTGCCAAGGGGTCGTATGTTCGAAAAGCATTTTTTTAGCAAGCTCTCTTTTGTCATTATACAACCTAATTTGTACTTCTTCATAATGTAACCTATCCATTACCACATTAAAACGCTGTGAATCATAATTGGTGATGAGCTGAATTCTTTTATGCTCTCCTACATTAACTGTATCTGCTTCAAACCCTGCCCCAGATGAAAATGTGATTTCATCGAAAAAGCTGTCAATCACAGGTGCCTCACCTGGTAGTCTTTCATAATCTCTGAATACTACAGTGGCAGTAACACCTAAAAGCCCAAGAGAAATCACCCCAATAAACCTTGCTGTTTTTCTCCTTATTCTTGGTGCTACTGTGGTGTTTAGCTTTTGCGTGGGCCTCATTCTACTCATAATGATGTCATGCTTTTATTATCTTTTACAATAGTCAAAAAGTTTTAAGTTAAATCTATTCCATTAATTGTATAATAGTTACGTATGTATAAAAGCATATGAAAGTGTGAGTATAAATAGAGCGTATTACCTATTCTTTTCAGTCTCTAGTCTATCTGTTAATGTGTTTGAGACTAGGCAGTCTAGCTGGCGCAAAGGCTATTTATTTGAAACATTTGTATATTTGTTTCTCTTTAATTCCTAAATAGTTTGTTTTACCATTAACATACGCTGGCTGTTACAGGCTCGCATCTGCAGTTTTCAAAATTTTTTCCAGCATGCTAAATATTGTACTCTTTGGCCCTCCAGGCGCAGGGAAAGGAACCCAATCCAAATTTCTAATAGAAAAGTTTAATCTAGTTCATTGTTCTACAGGTGATATGCTTAGGGCGGAGATGGCCTCAGGATCTACGCTGGGCCAGGAAGTCAAGCAAATAATAGCTGAAGGGAAGTTAGTGGGAGATGACATTGTTATCGCCCTTATAAGAAATAGAGTCACCAACCATCCTGAGGCCAAAGGATTTATTTTTGATGGATTTCCCAGGACAGTAGCACAAGCGGCTGCTTTAGATAAGTTGCTATCAGAACTACATACCTCTATTTCAGCCATGGTTAGCTTGAGCGTACCTGAAGATGAACTTACTACCAGGTTAATCAAGAGGGGACAAGAAAGTGGGAGAACAGATGATAATGAAGAAACTATCCGCAAGAGGATTACAGAATACAATGAAAAAACCTTACCGGTAGCCACTTACTACGGTGATCAGGGAAAACTAAGTGAAGTGAACGGAGTAGGTTCCATAGAAGAAATCTCGGATAGAGTATCAAGTGCTTTGGTGGCTACCAACCACTAGAAAATAAAATTGGTTATTCTTGCCACATAGGATATGCCTATTCTATGTGGTTTCTTTTTGCACATACTTCATTATGCCTCCACATCCATTTGTAGATTATGTAAAGATCTATTTCCAGAGCGGCTCTGGAGGCCACGGTGTGGTATCATGGAGAAGGGAGAAATATGTCCCTAAGGGAGGACCTGACGGAGGAGATGGAGGAGATGGGGGAAGCATCATTCTCAAGGGCAACCGCCAGTTATGGACCTTGCTAGACCTGAAATACAGGAAATATATTAAGGCTGAACACGGGAAACCAGGGGAAGGGAGTCGTAAGCATGGTAAGCGAGGGAAAGATGAGATACTAGAAGTACCCCTAGGCACAGTCATAAAAAATGCAGAGACAGGTGAGTACATAGGAGAGGTTACGGATAATGGTCAGGAACTGGTGATTCTCAAAGGAGGAAAAGGGGGAAAAGGAAACTGGCACTTCAAGTCTGCTACCCAGCAAGCACCAGATTATGCTCAGCCAGGTCTTTCTGGAGAGGAGCTTACCGGGATACTAGAGTTAAAGGTGTTGGCTGATGTGGGGTTAGTAGGTTTTCCTAATGCAGGTAAGTCTACCCTGCTTTCCGTTATATCTGAAGCTAAGCCTAAGATTGGGGATTATCCTTTCACTACTTTAGTCCCTAATTTGGGTATTATCAGGCATAGAGACCAGCAGTCTTTTGTCATGGCAGATATTCCAGGGATCATAGAAGGAGCGCATAAAGGGAAAGGACTAGGGATTCATTTTCTCCGTCATATAGAGAGAAATAGTGTATTGCTATTTATGGTTCCAGTGGACTCAGATAATATCCAAGTAGAATATGAAACGCTGTTAAATGAGCTGAAGGAATATAATGCTGATTTGCTACATAAGACCAGGGTACTTGCCCTAACCAAATCAGATATGATAGATGCAGAGTTAGAAGAAGAAATTAAAGCTAGCTTGCCCAAAATACCCTATATCTTTATTTCCTCTGTAGCCCAGCAAGGGTTACAAAACCTAAAAGATCTTTTGTGGAAAAGCCTTCAAGAATAAATGGAGAGAACTTCCCTTCATTTATGTATCTTCCGGCTTGCTAAATACATTTTTAGGCTGACATATGCTCCAGATAGCATTTCAAACACGTATCCTCTCTAATGGACTCAAGGTAATAGTGCATGAAGACCATGCCGTACCTAAAGTAGTAGTTGACATTTTATACCAGGTAGGCTCCAAGGATGAGAATCCTGAACTGACGGGTTTTGCCCACCTTTTTGAGCATCTCATGTTTGAAGGGAGTAAACACATTCCTTCTTATGATACGCCTCTCCAAAGAGTGGGAGGACAAAATAATGCTTTTACCACGCCTGACATTACTAATTATTACCTGACTGTACCTGCCAACCAACTAGAAACAGCCTTCTGGTTAGAATCTGATAGAATGCTGGAGTTGGCCTTTTCTCAGGAAAAGCTAGATATTCAGAAAAGTGTGGTCATAGAAGAGTATAAGCAGCGCTATCTGAATCAACCTTATGGAGATGCACACCTAAAGCTTAGGTCTATCCACTATCAGAAACATCCCTACAGATGGCCCACCATAGGAAAAGATATAAGCCATATAGAGGAGGCTACCCTGACCAATGTGAAGGATTTTTTCTATCAGTTTTATGCTCCTAATAATGCTACGCTAGTAGTTGCCGGTTCTGTAAATCCAGAAGAGGTATACCAACTGGCAGAAAAGTGGTTTGGAGGGATTCCCCAACGGAAACTAGGAAAAAAGACTTTACCCATAGAGCCTACACAGAAAGCACCTAGGCATATGGATATTACAGGAAAAGTTCCTTTCCCTGCTGTTTATAAAATGTTCCATATGCCTGCCCAGTCAGATCCAGATTATTATGTAGCAGATATTTTGACAGA
The DNA here is from genome assembly GCA_039026975.1 of Bacteroidota bacterium. Lineage (GTDB taxonomy): Bacteria > Bacteroidota > Bacteroidia > J057 > J057 > JBCBKZ01. Next base: position 19,590 of record JBCCLI010000058.1, read on the forward strand.
CCTTTTGTCTAATGGGAAAAGTGGTATTTTATACCAGAAAATGGTGAGAGAAAAGCAGATAGCCTCTCAGGCTTCCTCTTTCACTTGGGGGTTACACCATCCGGGGATCATTTCCTTGGATGCCAAAATAGCTGAAAATCATTCTTTAGAAGAATATGAAAATGCCCTTCAAGAAGTAATAGAAGAAGTGTGCAAGATATCTGAAGAAGAACTCGAGCGGATGAAAAAGAAGCTATCAGCTAGTTTTATCATGCAGAAAGCCTACCTCCTAAATAAGACTATGGCCCTGGCTATGTATGACAGTCTGGGAGATGTGGATCTAATAAATCAGACCCCGGCTTTGTATGAATCTATTACCCTGGATCAGGTGCAAGCTGCTGCCAGAAAGTATTTTGATAAAAATAACTGTAGTACCCTTTACTACTTACCGGAAAGTAGAGCCAACTAAGTGCTGAGAGATTAGCTGTTAACTTATCCTAGATGCTGAATAGAACACTACCCCCTTCCAGTCCACCCTTACAAAGGTTTAGCCTTCCCTCTTTTGAAAAGTATTTTCTGACTAATGGAATACCTGTTTATTTCATATCTCATGGGGACCTACCACTAGTAGCTGTCAAGGCTATTTATAATTCTGGATCTGCTTACCAGGATGAAGTAGGTATAGCCAGCTTCAGCACCAAAATGATGATGGAGGGGACTAAGGCATACAATAGCGTTTCACTGGCTAAAAAACTAGATGAGACAGGTGCCTGGTTGTACCCAGAGATAGATGATGAGTATATAGCTGTTAATCTTTCTACAGTTAGTAGTCACCTGGAGGAGGCCCTCCCGCTTATGGCTTCAGTAATGCTGGATCCTACTTTTCCAGAGCAGGAATTTGAGCAGCTTATAATTAGAGAAATGGCTAGGCTAAAAGTAGAGTCTGCCAAAACCCGCTTTCAGGCTAGAAAAGCGTTTGATAAGCTGCTATTTGGGGCAGGGCATCCCTATGCAGACTTCTTAGATCTCTCTGAGTTAGGAAACATCAGTCTACCCACGATTAAGGCTTTTTACCAGGAGCACATGGCTTCTGGTACATTCTCTCTCATAGTGGTAGGAAAGCTGGATCCATCCAGATTATTATCTTTACTAGAAGACCAGTTTGGCCACTTACCTCCCTTTCAGCCCAATACACGGTTTTCTAAAGCTAAGGAGGCAGTAGTGAAGACTAGTGGAGGAAGGCATCATGTCCACCTTGAGGGTTCACAAGCCACCATTAGGTTAGGGCATTTAGCCTTTGCTCGTTCTCACGAGGATTTTCATCCTATGCAGATCGTGAATACAGCTTTAGGTGGGTATTTTGGGTCCCGCCTGATGAAGTCTATACGGGAAGAGAAAGGATATACGTATGGGATTTATTCTGCTTGGTCTTGTTACAGGTACCATGGAGCCTTTTTTATTCAGAGTGATATAGGCAAGGAATACATTCAAGACGCGATTGACTGTATCAAGCAGGAAATCAGAAAACTAGCGGAACAGGGCGTTTCTGATAAGGAAATGGACCTAATCCGAAATTATTTGTTGGGAACTAGCATTAATAGGAGAGAAACCCCTTTCCAAATAGCTGACATTTTAACGTACAGCATAGCTAACGAGATAAGCTTTGAGGAAATGGATAGGAAATTTGAGGTGCTAGAAAATATTACTGCTAGAGAGATAGGAGAGTATGCTGAGAAATACTTCCATCCAGATAATTGGCTGGAAGTCATAGCAGGTCCTGAGTTTTAGGTCTATTGTTTTTGTTACAGGTAAAGGAAACTCACTAGGCATGGCTCTTCATACTAACCTCTAGTTATAAGCCACTAATTCACAGAGTAAACACAAATCATTCGTATTCATTTGTTGATTCATCTGTAAGTAATGAAGGATAGTATTGAAATTTGGGGTGTTATGTTGTTTCCAAAACCTTAGCCTTATACATCATCTCTAAAGCGGGTGGGCCGCTCCTCCACGGGTTGTGGGAGGATATTAGCGTTGCATTGGAGGGACAATGCATTTTTGCCTACTCGTATGTTTACCCCAAAAGGAGAAATTGGCTAGATTGAAGAATTTAACAATTTAAATGGCAAGAGAAGGGGAGCTTTTTTGCTACGGAAAAAAGTAGGGTACAGGGCTGATATGGAAGGCACAGGGTGGATATGGAAGGCCGCCTGCAGGCGACGAAGCCTAGGTAAAGCTTATTTTTAACATAAATTGGCAACTGAAATGCTTCTAAAAGGTCCCTTATCATTTGCTCTTCTTCATTTTCCTTGTTGAAAACGAAGCAAAAAATAAGAACGAACAAACCAAGGCCTTCCCACAGGCTATCCTCCCAGTCCCGAAAAATCGGGATTCACCCCTACGCACAGGAGAATCAGGCAGGATTAAGGGGGGAGAACCATGAATTCGACTTAATAGACCAATTTTTCAAACTAATGAGCCCCTTTCAAATAAGTCATCTCACTTCGTGGCAACAAATTATCCCCCAATAGGGATTTGCTGAATATGCTCAATTCATGATTGAGAATTACTGCCACCGTAGTGAACTCTGACAAATCCTTCTCTCAAGTCATTCTTAGGTATAGCACCAGAGCTAAGAACCTAAACCCTTATATGACAGAAAAGGACATTCAGGAAATTGGGAAAAAGCACTATGGAGAGGTTCCTAAGGAAATCATTCGCAAAACCATAGGGATGTGTAATGAGGTCTACGAACTGGTATTCTCCGGTGAAAGTGTGATTCTCAGGATGAATAAAGAGAAAGAATGGATTTATGGAACACATAAATTTCTCCCGCTCTTTAAACAGCTAAAGATTAAGACCCCGGAAATTCTCATTGAGGATTACACTAAAGAATCCTTCCCCTTCTGTTATCAGATCCTCACCAAAGTAGAAGGCAAAGATCTCCTGGAAGTATTTCATACCCTATCCACCGCCCAACTCAAGGGAATCGCACAAGAAGTATCTGACATCATGGATAAGTTTAAGTCTCTCCCTCCAGTGGAAAGCTTTGGAGGGTTTACGGGTTTGAATGAATCTCATGAGGAAGATCTGCTAAGCATACTGTTGAACAAGAGAAAAGATATTGAGGAGAGAAATAAGGTCTCCGGAATATTTGATGAGGAGATTCTGGACATTCATAAGAGATTGCTGGAAAAGTATACCCCTTACTTCCTGCAGGTAAAACCCAGGTTATACTATGACGACCTGAACTCAAAGAATGTCATGATATACAAAGGGAAGTTTAACGGATTGGTAGATCTGGATTTTTTACTGAAGGGAGATTACCTGGAATCCATAGGAAGCATTCAGGCCGTCTGGTATGGAACAGAACTGGGCGAAATCTACATTAATGAAATCCTTAAATGTCAGGGGCTGGATTCCTACCACCGGAATATCATTAATGTTTATACTATCTTTACGCTCATGGGGTGGAGTATGGAGGCAGGCGTGGTGCATAACGGAAACTCTACCGGAGTGATTAACTGGGATAGAATAAAGAAAGCCAGAAAGAAGATTAAGGCTATTTATGCATCCATACAAGGATAGGAAAACGGTCCTAAATCTCTTCCAAAAGAATCCACGAATACACTAATGGACACAA
>JBCCLI010000059.1:0-23134 GCA_039026975.1 Bacteroidota bacterium
GCCAATGGGCAAAATCAGTTTGGTTGGTTCCCGGAAGCTCATACGCTCAACTGGTGTTACGACAGCTGTTTCTACCAGGAAGGGATTTGGGTAGCTGATACTGGAAATAGCCGTATTCTCTGGCATCCTGTAGTCCCCAAAACACATAATGCAGAAGCTTCAGATTTATTAGGTCAAAACAACTTCCAGACAGGAAGTGAGAATAAGAACAGTATTCGAAGTACAGAAACCAGCTACTACTGGCCATTCTCCCTAAGTATACAGGGAAACATTCTAGTAGCCGCAGATACAGGAAATCACAGAATCATCATTAATCACTTAACCATTTAATTTATGGAGGAAGGAATCAGCCTTGCATTTGCGATGCTAGTGGGGTTTGGACATGCTTTTGAGGCTGACCATCTACTGGCGGTAAGTACCTTAGTTTCCAGGTCAAAAAGTACCCGCGAGGTAGCTAATAGTGGATTCATCTGGGGGCTCGGCCATACCTCTACCATCTTCTTTATAGGGCTGCTGTTCATTGTTTTTAACGTCCAGCAGCTGAAGCTGTACTTTGACTATTTCGAGATCCTGGTAGGAGGCATGTTAATCCTCTTGGGAATTTATAGAATCATCAAGCTGAATAGTCGTTCTCAGGACGCAGCCCACCATCATGAGAGGGAAGCCTATAGCATAGGACTGATCCATGGCTTAGCAGGAAGCGGAGGGCTAATCCTACTGGTGTTAACAGATCTAGCTAGCTCTCAGGAAGCCTTGGCTTATTTAGCCTTATTTGGAATAGGCTCTGCCATAGGCATGTCAGTAGCTGCCTCTTTACTAAGGCTACCTGTAATGGGTGGAAAAGGGGATCAGCTACGCAAGAAAATTTTTACCTGGCTATCCTCCCTCCTCTGTGTGGGATACGGTATCTTTATTCTCATTAGATTTATCTAAGTATGGACCATATAGATCCAAAAGCGTTTCTCCTATTTGGCCTTACCCATTACCAAATAGGCATAGAAAAAGAAGAAGGAACTCATATTTATGTAGAAAATGACTATCTAATAGAGATAGAAGGGCCTTCTCTTTTTAAACTCATGCATAAAGAGCAAGTAGTAGGTCCTTTTGCATCTGTAGAAGCCCTTTGCGATTTTCTCCAAAAGGATATCGCCCTGAATTATGGATAAGAAAGAGTTACACATCATTGCCCTCTCCAAAAGTGAATCCAGCCCTCAGAACTATGTACTCATTCTGGAAGAGAAGGGAGGTTTTAGGAGAATCCCTATCATCATAGGGGCTTTTGAGGCCCAGGCAATTGCTATTTCTCTGGAGAATATGAAGACAGACCGTCCGCAGACCCATGATTTATTACTACAAGCCCTAGAATTGGAAGAAAAAGAGTTAAGAGAAATTATCATCTCCGCCTATGAAGAGGAGGTATTCTATGCTACCCTGATACTCAAAGCAGGAAAATTTACCCTGGAACTAGATGCTCGTACTTCTGATGCTATCGCATTGGCCGTGCGGAAAGCCTGCCCTATCTACACCTATGAAGCCATTATTCAAGAGGCAGGAATAGTTTTAGACAGTCCTAGTAAGTCCTTTGGAGAAAAGAGGAGCCTGGAAAAATACTCTCTGGAAGAACTAGAGTCCCTACTGGAAGCAGTCTTGAAAAAGGAAGATTACGAAAGTGCCAGAAAAATCAGAGATGTTATTAAGAAGAAAACTGACTAATTTTCCGACATTGGGTCGAAAATGGGTCTATCTTGAAAAACAAAGAAAAAATTCTTCTCTCAGCTACCCGTCTGTTTAATGAAATGGGTGTGGTAAATGTGCGGCTTCAGCATATCTCTGATGACACCATTATCAGCCTGGGAAATATAGCCTACCATTTCAAAAATAAAGAAGCCATTGTAAGTACCATTTTTGAGGCCATGGAGAAAAAACTCAAAGAGGCCCTGATAGAGTATAGGCACACCCCTATATTTGCTAATATGGATCGTATTTTTGCTAGTGTAGAGGAGGTACAAACAGACTACAGATTTTTCTTTTCTGACCTCATTGAAATCAAAAGGAACTACCCTGGCTTATTCGAAAAAATCTTCCAGTTCTTTACGTGGCAGGAATTCTTCTTCCAGGAAATTATTCTTTTTAATATTTCCCGCGGTGCATTCAAACCCATTCAAGATGAAACTGAAAAGGCTTTTTTAGCTACCTTTCTTGTTCAATCTATCAACCGATATCCTGCTACCCATCTTCTTTGGGCAGGAAATACGACAGATAAATCTGATCTTTCTTTTTATATCTGGCAAATTTTACTACCATTCATGACCCAAACTGGACGTGAGGAAATAGATGTGTTGATAAATCAAAAGGTTAGGATCTCAAATTCTTAATATGGCAGTCATCCTGGATAAGCCAGTTTATAAAATGCTGCTTGCCTACAAGCAAACCACAGGTACTACAGATAAAAATGGAAAGGAAGAGGACTTTGAATTTTTGTATGATGACCTTTGGCTGCAAGATTCAGTAGTACAAGAAAGAGTTATCAAGCTTAATGGTACCTGGAATGTTTTCCTGGTCTTCATCCATATGGATAACCCATTCTTACTTATTCACCGCTTTATTAAAACGCAGTATAGCTTGCAGAAAGCAGAGCTAGAAGCAGTTTACATGAGAAGGTTGGCAGGAAAAGACCAGAGGGGTACGCTCAGCCTAAACACAGAAAAGTTCCAGCTTTGCAGAAATTAGCCTAAGATGTCTAACACCAAAAATAGAATACAGGAAGCGGCGCTGGAGCTCTTCAATGAAAAGGGGTTGAAAAATACTACCCTCCAACTCATTGCAGATAAGCTGGATATAAGCGTGGGGAACCTAGCTTACCACTACAAAAATAAACCTGAAATCATTTCAGCTCATAATGTGGATCTTCAGGCAAAACTACAGGTGGCACTCTCACACTATAGAAACTATCCTAACTTTCTGGATTTCCAGATTCAACTCACACACATATTTCAGGTAGTAGAATGCTACCAATATATGTTTATTAGCATAGGAGAAATTAATATCCTGAGTCCTGATACTTTTCAAACCCTTTCTTCCTTCTATGCTAAGCTACTCCTTCAAATTGAAAGTAGGATAAGCTACCACCAAGAAAGAGGCATTTTGATAGGGTTAACGGAAGAATCCGTAAACATGTTAGCTGCTACCATTACTGACCTGGTTTTCTTTAATCCTACTACTACCCTATTTGTATCAGACCAGCCTCCCCAAGAGAAATTCCAGAAAATTTGGAATCTTTTCCTCCCTATACTCACTGAAAAAGGAACAGAAGAGTGGAATACCCTTATCTCCCCTATTCTCATCTAGCAAGTATTTTACTCATTATCAGGCAGCTATTTAGAGCACTTCTACATATTATATAGAATGAATCTTAGAATGATTCTGAATTAGGATATTTTTTCAATAATTTAGAAAATTATTTCTAAATCCCTTTGTGACATAGTCATACTTTCATATATTAAGAGTAAGATAAATCGTGAATACACTTTTAACACTACTCGTATGGCAAATGTATTATGGCTTCAAGGGGGAGCATGCAGTGGGAACACCATGTCATTCCTAGATGCTGAAGAACCTACCGTTGTAGAACTTATCACTGATTTTGGGCTCAATATTCTCTGGCATCCTACGGTGGGACTAGAGATAGGCCACCAGGTTGGGGACTTACTCAATAGCTGTATCAGTGGAGAGACCCAATTAGATATTTTCGTATTTGAAGGCAGCATTGTTCAGGGGCCTAATGGAACCGGAAAAATGAATTACTTCTCTGATAGGCCCATGATGGACTGGGTAAAGGAATTATCTGACGCTGCCCAGTTTGTAGTAGCTATAGGAGACTGTGCTACTTATGGTGGGATACCTGCCGTCCCCCCAAATCCTTCCGAGTCAACGGGTATGCAATTCCACAAAAAGGAAAAAGGAGGATTCTTGGGGCCAGACTTTATTTCTAAAGGAGGGTTACCAGTCATTAATATTCCGGGTTGTCCTGCTCATCCAGACTGGATTACCCAAATTCTGGTAGCTATCTCAGTAGGCAGGATAGGAGATGTCCTTATAGACCAGTACCACAGGCCTAAAACCTTCTTTTCAGACTTTGTCCAGAATGGATGTACCAATGCCGTAGCCTTCTCTGAAAAGGTTAATGGGGCCTTTGGTAAAAGAGGAGGATGCCTGTTTTATGAAGTAGGCTGTAGAGGACCTATGACTCATGCCAGCTGTAATAGAATCCTGTGGAATAGGCAAAACAGTAAAACACGTGCCAACCACCCTTGTCTAGGGTGTACAGAACCCGGTTTCCCACATAATGACCTACAGAAAGGAAGTGTATTTAAGACCATGAAATATTTGGGCTTCCTACCTAAGGAAACCCCTCCAGGAGAAAGTAAGCTAGCTTATTATTTCAAGGCCGGGTTAGGCAAGGTTACAGGGGCTCCTGAATCTGCTACTAATTACGGCAACGTAAAGTAGTCCACACACTAAATAAAAATACATTAATTACTGCCCTTTTCAGGGTGGACTGGTAAACCTATCAACACTTTTAACAATGGCTCAAATAAAAGAACTTAATATATCTCCAGTAGGAAGAGTAGAGGGGGACTTGGATGTAAAGGTATATATGCAAAATGGAGTGGTGACCCGCGCCCACACCCAGGCTGCGATGTACCGGGGGTTTGAAAAAATCTTAGTAGGGAAAGACCCACAGTCAGGACTAATTGTTACCCCACGTGCCTGTGGGATTTGTGGAGGTTCTCACCTGTACTGTGCCTCCTCAGCCCTGGATACAGCATGGGGCACTACCCTCCCCCCTAATGCTTTACTGCTACGGGCATTAGGACAGGCAACAGAAACCATTCAGAGTATTCCCAGATGGTTCTATGCCATCTTTGCTACTGACATGGCCAACAAAAAATTTGCAAATAAACCTCTCTACCAGGAAGTAGTCAAAAGATTTGCTGCCTATGTAGGGACTTCTTTCCAGAAGGGGGTAACGGCATCTGGCCGTCCTGTAGAAGTATATGCCCTTTTTGGGGGTCAGTGGCCCCACTCCAGCTATATGGTTCCAGGAGGGGTTATGAGTGCGCCTACCTTAAAGGATATTACACGGGCACACGCCATTATGAACCACTTCAAGAATGACTGGCTGGAAAGTGTTTGGCTGGGATGCTCCATAGAAAGATACCTTGAAATAAAAAGCTGGGATGACCTAATGGCCTGGGTAGAGGAGAATGAATCACAGAGAAACTCTGACCTAGGCTTATTTATCCGCGCCAGCCTTGAGTTTGGTTTGGATACCTTTGGGCAGGGAGTAGGTAAATACCTCGCATGGGGAACCTACTTACACAAGGATCATTACCAGAACCCCACTATAGAAGGAAGAAATAAAGCCGTAATTAGCCCTGCTGGATTCTGGGACGGTAAACAGTATTATGAGGCAGATCACAAGCAGGTTATGGAACATGTCAAGCACGCTTGGTATGAAGGCCAAGCTGATGCCTTGCACCCATTTGATCAGCCAGCACCTGTTGGGTCTACTAACTCTTCCATATTAGAGGAAACAGACTTTAATGGTAAATATTCATGGTCTAAGGCCCCTCGCTTTATGGAGTATGCAGCTGAAGCAGGACCTCTATCACGTGTGATCATGAACGCTAACCCTAATAACCTGGACCACCAGATAAAAGATCCGCTGTTTGCAGATATCATGAAGGTGAAAGGGCCAAGTGTCTTTACAAGAACCCTCGCCAGGGTACATGAAGCTCCCAGGTTATATAACTTCATCAATGAGTGGCTGACCCAAATCAACCTTGATGAGCCTTTCTATATAAAACCAGAAGAAAAGGATGGTATAGGTTGGGGGGCTACAGAGGCAGCCAGAGGTGCATTAGCACATTGGATAGAAATTAAGAATGGGGTAATAGAAAACTACCAAATCATTGCTCCCACTACCTGGAATGTAGGGCCTAATGACTCCTACGGGAAGTCAGGGCCTATAGAAGCTGCACTAGAAGGAACGGAGATTGAAGATCCGCATGATCCGGTAGAAGTGGGGCTAGTAGCTCGTTCTTTTGACAGCTGCCTGGTGTGTACTGTGCACGCACATGATGAGAAGACAGGAAAAGAACTGGCAAAGTTTAAGTTGTAACAGTAATTTTTTGATACCTAAAAATGAAAGTCTAGCTCCACTACTGAGCTGGACTTTCAGATATTCTTCCTATGGAAAAAATAAGCATACTGGGATTTGGTAATCCTGTAAGAGAAGATGATGGCGTAGGGATTTACGTCATAGAACAGCTAAAAAAACAAGTCCAGCATGAAGACATCCATATCCTGGATATGGGAACTTCTGCCTTTGAGGTTTTATTCCAACTAAAAGGGAGAGACAGAATCATCTTAGTGGATGCTGTTCTAAACACCGGAGAGGAAGTAGGGACACTCTACAAGCTACCTGCTTCTGAAATAGAAGGGGCTATCAAGGAGGACCCACTGGTTTTTCTCCATAGTCTCAAGTGGGACCAGGCTCTTAGTTATGCCAAAAAGATTTTGCTGGAGGAGTATCCGGCCCATATCGATGTGTACCTGATAGCTATTGACAGTACCCGATTTAATACTGAGATGACGGCTGAGGCCATAGCTGGTGGGGATAAGCTGGTAGAGATTATTCTCAAGGAGTTACCTACAAAAACACTAGCAGGCTAATATGATTATTCCTCCTACACACTTAGCTAAGCAGCCGAAAAAAGACCGTGAAAACCGAGAGGTATTCATAGAAGGGAGCCACCTAATCATAGCTGCTAAGGTGGTCCAGCAAGTCTTCAAGGAGGAAGAAAATACATTTCTAGCTTTCTACCCTGAGAAAAAATTGATGCTGCTAAGTCCAGTCTCTAACGGGTTTTTCAAAAAAATGCATGATAGTACCCAGCATATGCTAAAGCTGAAGAGCCTCCAAGGGGATAGGTCACTGGCTTTGCATGAGTTGCTCATTGATCATGAGCTTGATATACCTTCAAGTGCTTTGGGATACGAGATAAGAGAACAATCCAATATTTTGAAGATTTTTTTACCCTGAAATGGACATAGATCCAGGCTTGCGTTCACTTCCCTTACCTGAAAAAAAAGGCAAGGAAACTGACTTGTTTTTCTTACGTGATGAGAAATGGATTCAGGATTCTGAGGTTATCTATCAGATTAGAGAGAAAAAAGGAAGATGGCATGTAAGTATGCTATTCTTCTCTATTTACGCACCTATGCGAATTATCATCAGAGAAATAGACCACTACCATTCACAAAAAAAAGCAGAAAGATTTGCCTCCATCTTTCAGAGGGGGATTCGAAAAGATGCAAGAGGTACTTTAAAAAGGAAAGACTATGCTTACTATATTTGCCAAAACTGAGGATATCCCTCAGGTAGAAAAGATTATCCAGCAGGAAGACAGGCTACATGAACTTATTACCATTCAGGAAGGAGGGATGGGATCTTCACATCCAGAGCTGTACCTGAAGATTGCAGAAGGAATTATTAAGGTACCACTGCCATGGAATTATGTGACACCTCCTTATCTATTCCCTGAAGACATACCACTTACAGATACGTATTTATTGGGCTTGATTTTTCACTTCCTGGAAAATGATAAAAAATCATGGGAGTATCTAAACGGAACTCCCCTTTATCAAGAAGTAGAAAAGGTCAATAAGCTTAAATTTGGGATTTCTTTTTCTCCTGAGAATACACACCCTGTAACGTTTAGAGAATTCCATAATGAAGCTGTTATCCACCACTATGGGCTCTTTTCTCCTCCTAACGGTAAGATCAGCGCAGAATCCTTATATGAGCAAGCTCTCAGCTTAACTGAGGACCATGAGTTAGCTGCTTTTAGCAGTAGAGAACTCGCTACTCGCTACCTGGACCAAAACCTTCCTTTCAAGGCTGAGCCTATTCTGATAAGGGCGCTGAGCCGCCCCCTTTCTCCAGTGAGTGAGCATGCCTTAAAACTGGTACTCATTAAAATATGGATGCAAAAGTTGGTGGTTCCTTATCAGCATAATCAGGTAGAAAAAATCAAAAAGACCTTATGGGAAGTCCTTACCTTCCTTGAAACTCAGGAGGATTCCATTCAGGCAGCTATGCTGCTCATGGATGCGGCGCATATAGCCAATATATCCAAAAGCTATTCTGAATCTCTGGGATACCTTAAACAGGCAGTCGCCATCTTTGAGGAGGAAGGCCTAACTGAAATGGCAGGTTCTGCCTACCTGAAGAAAGGAACCTTACTTTACACCTGGGCCCAGGATGGAAATCCCCAGTTTTATAAGGCTGCCGTCGAGAGCTATCAGCTGGCGCTTAAAGCTTTCCCAAAGGAAGATAGGCCGGATGTCTTTGCAGATATTCACCATAAGCTGGCAGTAGTATATGCGGAAATGCCTGCCGATCCCAAGAGGAAAGGGATTTGGGCTGGGGTCAGCTCTGCCTCTTTCCAGGAAGCTCTTTCCTATTACACTAAGGAAAACTTTCCATATGAATATGGGAGTATCTGTAATAATTTTGGTAATGCCCTTACTAAGTTTCCTTCGGCAGTCCACTCTGATAACCATGAGAAGGCCATTTACTTCTACCAGGAGGCCCTTTCCGTACGTAACAGAGCGTATCCCTATGAGCGTGCCATAAGTCTGCTAAACTTTTTAGAAGCTAGCTGGCGCGTAGGAAACGCCCCGGAGACCTTTAATGAAGCCAGGTATCTTGATATGGTAGAAAAGGCATGGGAGGTCAAGAAATTAGTAAAGGATAAAGCTTTATTAGTGGAAGCTGAAACACATCTAGATAATTTATACAGACTCAAACAGCTAGTTACTAAAGAATCAGCCAATGCATGAGCTATCACTGGTCAGGAGCATCTTTTCTACCCTGGAAGAAACACTTGAGGTAGAAGAGATGAAGAAGGTAACTAGAGTAGACCTTAAAATAGGTAAGCTAGCTAATGTAGAACCTATTCTCCTACAAAACGCTTTCAAGGCCTTCCAGGAATCCCACCTGGAATACAAGCAGGTTCAGCTTGAAACAATGATGGTGGACATTGTGGTCCATTGTCATAGTTGCGAGGAGGACTCTAAGGTGGAACAGTATAAGTTTATGTGTAAGAAATGTGGTACCCCCACTACCCACATCATCAGCGGGGAGGAACTCCTGATTCACCAGATTCATTTTGACCCTGTACACAGTTAACCTATACCCAAAGAAATAGGCCCACTGATCTCTCAATGGGCCTATATTTTTATGATGTTGGATGTACTATCCTAGTGCTTCCATTTGATATTACAGCCGTTAGCTGCTGTCTTTTGAGTGGTAGGAGCTTCTCCTTTTAAGGCACTAGCTATAGCTAGATCTAGGTACTTCTCCTTGGCCATAGTAGCATCTAATGGATTATCATCTACTTTTCCCATGTATATCAGGTCAAATTTTGTCTGACCAGACTCTGACCTCTTTTTAGTAAGTACAAATGCTTCAGGATTCTTGGTGGCGCCTAATGCTTTTGCAGCTCCCTGATCCTCATCCTTTACATATGGAAAAGGGAATGGAGACTGAGCAGAAATTCTGGCTAGTGCATCACTGGTACTGACAGATGCATCATTACTATTGACTGCTAGAAAAGTAACACCTCTTTTATTGTATTTCTGGTAGAGGGAGGAAAGGCGGCTTTCATACTTCCCGGCCCATGAACAATGTGAACTAGTCACTATAATGACTGCCACTTTACTGTTATCAGTTAATTTTGACAAACTCACTTTATTACCATTTCCAGCAGTAAATGTGAGATCAGAAACCGTTTTCAAATTCTGTGCAGACAAGAATACTGGTAAACTGATCAGCATCAGTAATCCCAGAAATTGTCTGTAAGATTGATGAATCGTTTTCATATTCATTGTTAGTTGCGAAGTTCCTCTTAGAGAATCCTCTGATTTACCTAATGTCTGTATTCACTATCAACATCAGATGCTAGATCTATTCCAGGCACATGACAATCGTTTTTTACTAAAGGGCAAATTCCCTATTACTGCCTTGTAATTTTGATCTACCCTACCTTCTACGACATCCTATATAAAATGATGCAGAAAACAGGTATTAACTACTAATTCAAAAAGCCTGCCAGAGTCAAGAGGCTCTGTTTAGCTACTATCCTATAGATACATAATTTCAAGTAAAGTCACTACCCTACTAGGCTTATTGTGAGACATTAAGCTGCAAATAGGATGAAAGAAATAAACAGGATAATGTAGAGATCAGGGATACTCATTTACCGCAGTGGGAAAAAGTACCCCAATATGAGAAGAAGTCTTAGGAAGCTAATACAGGTTTCAGGCAGTCTATGGTGTAGGTAAGTAAAAAGTCCCCCCGGAAGGCATAATAAATATCATACTCTTTTAGGTCGTTCCCCGTGTCTACTTTTCCCTTAAGTAACCCCCTGGCTCCAAGAGAAAACTCATCTAACTGGAAAGAGATATGTTCCCTAAAAGAAACTCCCTTTTTCCCATATACCTTGTATAAGGTCTCCTTGGCACTCCAGAGGAGAATAAAATAATTGAAATCGGGATTAGCTTCAAATCTGCTAATTTCTAGGGGATTCATGAAGAGCCTTCTGGTCTCCATATTGCGTTTTCTTTTCAAATACTCCATATCTATCCCCACTTCAAAGTCTGGGGAAGCAATGGCTGCAGAGTACTTGCCAGAATGTGTGTAAGATATATTATAAGCTCTATTGGAGAGATAAGGCTTACCCGTGTCGGAATTCATGGACTGAACCCGATCTGTGTATCCGATTTTTAGGATTTCCTTCATCACTAGTCTACTGGATAACCATTCTAATCTTTTCTTAGGATGGGTTATTCTTTCCAGTCTACTCCACTCATGCTCATACATCTTGAGCTTGGTGAGAAAAAACATCTCATCTTCACAAACCTCCCAAATACCAACAAGGACACCGTCTATCGTTGAATCAAATTCAATAAATGGCATAAACGCGCTATAAAAAATGAAATGCTAATGGTACCCCGTTTACTTGTGTTAACTAAAGTTACAATAACTTAATGCTGAATTCAATGAAAGTGGAGAAAAATATTACGCATATTCAAAAAAAGGTTTTTCAGCTAAAAAGGGGTACTCTTTCTCAAATAAAATTAAGCTAATATACTGATAAAGAGAATATTAAGACTTATCAATTCCTCTAAACATTTATCGGATGTATCAGGTTAGATATATGCATTTCAGAATATGTCACCTCTCAGTAACTAAAAGTTCTCATTTACGAACACTTGTTTATAGCCTTTTCTGATCATCATGGATAAAAAAGATACAGCTAATCATATCATCAAAAAGCACGTCCTTTTTGCAATGGGGTCATCCCTCATCCCTGTTCCAGTGGTAGACATAGTAGCCGTTACCAGTATCCAGCTTGATATGATCAAACAGCTGGCTGTTCTCTATGACCTGGACTTTAGGGGCTCTATGGGGAAATCTACTTTGATGGCCCTGGCAGGAAACAGCCTTTCCAGAATAGGGGCTTCTGCCCTAAAAGGAATCCCCCTCATAGGAACACTCATAGGAGGTGTGACCATGTCTGTATTGGCAGGCTCTTCCACACTAGCTGTAGGAGAAGTTATGACTAAACACTTCGAAGAAGGTGGAAACTTCACTGACTTCAAATCCAGTGACTGGCGGGAATACTATGAAGAAAGGTATGAACAAGCCAAAAAAGTAGTGGAAAGATGGAAGCAGGAACAAACCGTCAAACACTCCCCTGAGCCAAGAGAAGTCATAGATATAGAAATCCAAGAAGACCAGGAAGAAAAGTAATCCCCTTACATATAGTATTTTCCTAATATTCTTGCGCTCGTCCCCAGCTTTTGTTTGGAATAATTCTAAATAATATATACACTTGTATGTTGTAGACTGTGTAAAGAATCTGATTCAGTTAGAATTACCAACATGAATCCTACGATCAATCTTCTAATAGCTGATACCCAATTATTGATGAGAATGGGCCTTAAGATGCTCTTAGCAGAAAAGCCGTATGTCAATGTAGTGGGGGAAGCTACTTACACAGACGAAATGTTAAAGATGTATGGTGATCACCATCCTGATGTAGTCACCCTGGATTATGGACAAGCGCCCTATTTAGAAAGTACCTCCATCACCCGTTTAAGAGAGCGTTACCCGGACGCCAAAGTGCTTGTAATTACTTCCTCACTAGGAAGAAATTCCGTTATGCATGCATTGGGAGAAGGAGTTATTGGGTTTCTAACTAAGTCCTGTGATGAAGATGAAGTCATGAGTGCCATAAAAGCAGTAGCCAAAGGAGATAAGTTCTACTGTAGCAAGGTACTAGATATCATCATGGATAGAAGTACCCCAGAGCCTAAGTTATCTGGAGCCTTTGAGGGAATCACCCCTTGTGATCCTGTCCAGCTAACCAAGAGAGAAATAGATATAGTAAGGCTAATGGCCCAGGGAAGTAGTGCGCAAGACATAGCAGAAACTCTCTGCCTAAGCGTGCATACGGTATATACTCATAGAAAGAATATCATGAGGAAGCTGGATGTCACCTCAGCAGCAGAAGTTATTCTCTACGCCATAAACTCCGGCATAGTATCTCCTGTAAACTAATCCTCCTCTCCTCCTCTTTCTATCTCACTAATCTATGAATTCTTAAGATTTTCATTCCCAAGCCTCTATATGGTTGGGAGTTAATTATACCCCATCTACAAGGACATTGGAGAACTCCAGTGTACCAGCTTGAGTTTCAGAAAAACTATCTGGTAAAAAGTACGTATGATCCAAAGCTGTTAGTTTTACCCGTAATTCTCAACTTGGAAAAAAGTATCTCCCGCGGAAGGCGACGTGGCACTATTGGTTGATTATCAAAATATTAACTCATGCGAGGTAGATAATACTTAAACCAGAAATTGCTGTTGGTTTTACTATCTCCTACTGTAGGGAGCTGATAAACCTTTCGATAATAGGTAAGCAATGCTGTAGATAAAGGAAAAGTAGTATGTCCTGATTGAGGATAAAATGGGCAGAAGGGATGAATCACTAGTTAGCAAGGGTTCTCTATACCTGACACCAAGATAGGTCTGCTATGTGAAACTCACCGTAGCAATGAAATAAAACTTAATGATCTTAATGATATGGCTATTAAGCTAAAGCATCATGGGAGGAGCTTACTCCTGTCTCTTTAAGTAAGCATTTGAAAGCGTACTCAGCCAATCCTTCTTCTATAAGCTCTATCAATTCAGTGATTTCATAATAGTTGAAAAACAGCTTGAGTGGAAAACTTGAGAAGCCTATTTCGAACCTTTTCTCAAGGGGGTAAGATAAGCCATCAGTTAGGTCAACCGTACTTAAGTACGTATGAAGTTTACGCAAACTTCTAGGTGTAAATGAGAGGGAGAAATTTTGAAAGTGCAGGGTGAGCTTATTGCCTGATTGCGAAGACTGTAGAGATCCAGATGAAGTTTCAAACAGTGATGGCATAAAGAATTATTTAGACTAAATCTAAATTCAAATTAAGGATTTATTTAGACAGATTCCAAATGTTTATTATCCGTACTTGCGAAGGAACAAATTAGATGAGAAGCGGGTTTTGAATAATGAATCTGCGTACGTAAAGACCAAAAAATACCATTTTTCAGTAATTATTAATTCACAAAGTTTATAAACCTATGATAAATGAACCCTTACAATCCCATGATTCCTACCAAGGAAATTCCGTAGGACTAGATCAGGCGGTTGCGGAAAAGATTGGGAAAGCGCTAGATAGGCATCTCGCTAGTATGCTGGTGCTGTATCAGCAGTATCACAAGCACCACTGGGTAGTAGAAGGGCCACAGTTTAGAGACTTACACCTGTTCTTTGAAGAACACTACAACCAACTACACGGTATCTATGATCAGTTTGCTGAAAGGCTTACTGTATTAGGCGTGATTCCTACCTGTCATCCTACTAACATTGTAAGCCTCTCCTATATCCAGCATGAAGAGGAAGGGGTATACTCTGTTAGAGATATGATTAAGAATGACCTAGAGGCAGAAAAGCAAATAGCTATAGAGCTAAGGAAGACCTTCAAAGAAGCACATGCTGAAGGGGATGTAGCTACCTGCTACCTGCTCCAAGAAACAGCCTTTAAAACAGAAGACAGAGCGCAGCATCTTCAGCACTTCCTGGAAGATGATACCTTGGCAGAAGAGTTTGTCATTAAAAATAAGGAACACGTAAAGCAATAGATACTACTCTTAAGCAAATGTATCTATTATTATATACCTCTCTGTTGCTCATTTTTCATTCCTGTTAGGAAACGAATCCATGGGTAAGAAGAAAAAAAAGAAGTGCTGCGAGAAGTGGCGTAAGAAAAATAAGCAGTGTGGGAGCTGTCCACTACCAGATATGTTAGGGAAAAGCTCTAAAAAAAGGAAGAAAAGCAGCCTACTGATGGACATTTAGTTTTTGAGAGTTACACTCAACAGAAAGGGGAATTCATTATTGGATTCTCCTTTTGTATTTACCCTATTCCGCAGGTATCCTTCCGCAAGTATTTCTTTCAAGTATACAAGTCAAGCCTGCTTACCTCCCCTATTCCTCCCGGCTTATCAGCTATCTCTTCCTAAAACATAGGAGATTGGTAGATAAGTTCTCCCTGATAAACCTTACAATCTTTTATCTATGAGGGAGTTGTAAGTTCTAACTTATAGTATTACTTTAGCTATGTCTTAGCATCATTTTTGCTTTCTACTCGTATGTAAAGCATAATCATCAGAAAGAATTCATCATCGCAATGACTAACCCTATTTCTATGCGAAAAAGCCTATGTATCTTTTCCATCCTTTTGATGCTTGCTGTTCTTTTCCCTACACGCTCCCACGGACAGCCAGCCAGCGCGTATGAAAAATTTCAGGCCCAGAAATTCTTCTTTGATGGATACAGTAAGTACCAAAGAAGGCAGTTTGATGGAGCAGTACGCGAATTTACCCAAGCCATCCTATTAAATCCTGAGCATGAAAAAGCGTTTAGGTACAGAGGAGAATCCTACTTAGGATTAAAAGAGTACGAAGCTGCCCTTGATGACTTTGATGTAGCCATAGAAATAAATCCTGAAGAAGCTGCCCTGTATAATTGGAGAGGAATGGCTTTTGCCAAGCTTAATCACTTTAGGCTAGCCCTAAGAGATTTTGATTATGCGCTAGACCTGGATCCAGGCTTTGATAATGCGCGCAAAAACAGAACCTGGGTGCTAGACAGAACTAATCTCCCCTACAGAGACAATTACTATGATGATTCCTACCAATCCTATGAGGGGAATCTTCGCGATAAAGAAAGAGAAAACAGCAGTATCCCCAGCTCCCAACCTGCCAGGCAAAGAGGAAAAAAAAAAGTAAGCGACAGACCTACTGGTAGCCTCATACAGTCTTATAAATTCCCAAGGGCACTCAAGAAGCCAGAAAATCTCTACATAGAAAAAATAGAAGTGGAGAGAAGAAAAACCCTCGTCCATCTGGTCATTAACGCGCCTAAGCGGCAGGACTTCAGTTTCGAGATAGCTAGCCCCTCTTCTATGGATGCCTTTGTCCTTCAGGATAAGGACTTCCGCCGAGCATATAAACTCAGAGACATTCATAATGCTGACTTTAACACAGTCATTAATATCCCCAGAGGAAGGCAGAGACTAGTAGTATTAACCTTTGAGCCTATAGATAAGGATGCAGACTATATACATATGCTAGAGGGAAACAGGACTGATGATAAATCCTGGAACTTTTATGATATAGAATTACGTAAAGAAGTTGACTACAGCAGTAAGTAAGCATCCTCAACCCTTAAATCATGAAAAAGCTATTAATTGCCACATTAGTCTGCCTATTTACCCAGGGAGGGATAGCACAGGATAATGAAGTCCGCTACAATGTATATTACTACATCCATAAGGGAAGGCTTAATTCTAAAGTCAAAGACTATAGAAGAGCTATTCAGGATTTTGATAGAGCCCTAAGGATGCAAGCTGATAATGTAGAGGCACTTCACCTAAGAGGAAATGCCAGTTATGCCTTGGGGAACTACCGAGATGCTATTCTGGACTATGATAGAGCCATTTCCATCCTGGAAGAAGAAATGGGAGGGGGAAGAGACCCTGAAGCCACTTATATAGAAGGGGATGAGGGAATATCTGTTTTCAACTCAGCTTTAGCTTCTGGCAATAGATCAGACCTGGCCTCTTACTATAATAACCGCGGAGCTGCTCATTTCCAGATAGGATATGATAAGCTTGCGAGAAAAGACTTTGAACAAGCCCTCAGCCTGGACCCTTCCCTACAGCTGGCCCAGCAGAATCTCGATAATATGGGAGATGGATCCTACTCCCAGTCAGGAAGAGGAAACAGGAGCAGCAGCAGTTCCAGAAACGCCAGGGATCTCTACTCCGGTAATACCTATCAGTCCCAGCCTAGTGTTCAGCCCTCTACTGCCAGAACTACTACCCCAGAGTATGCTGCTAATACTAGCTCATCTTCTCTCTTAGGAGCTGATGACAGAGATAGAAATAGGTATGCCCCGAGAACCTATAAGCCTATCCCCAAGAAACAGGAACCCACAAGAAACTATGCGCAAACGGAACAGGAACGCCTTGACAGGTATAACAGAGGAAAAACCTACCCCGTTCTCCCGTATGGATATAATTCTGAAGGGGGCAGCTACTCATACCCTTCTCAACCGGGGAAAGATACTTACAGCTATGATCAGGATCCATATGCTTACCAAAACCCCGACTACCCTCCGCAGGCAGATGGAAGTACAGATCCCTATAATGAGCCCTCAGACCTGGACTTTCTTTCCCAGGATAATGAAGATCCTGTCAAGGAGTTTGAAAGAATAGCCCCTAGCCCAGAAGGTCCTGGTTACCAGGACTATGAAAGAGTACCCTCTTTTGAGCAGAGACCAGATAGCCTCTCTTTTCTTCAAGAAGAAACCTATGATAGAAGTCTACCGCCTGCCCAGCCCAGGGTAGAAACAGATAAGAGAACCCTTTCCGGAGAATTCAATAAGATATTTGGGAATGGTAAAAAAAGAGTAGTTGACTACCCTGCGTATGATTTCCCGATGAGTGATAAAGCTAGCATCAAAAAAATAGACCTCAGCAAGACAGAAACTAAGGTACACTTGGACATTACTAATACAGCTAACAGGGCTTATTACTTCATTGTACCCGGTCCACACTCGGGAAGTACCTTCTACCTACAAGGGAAAGAAGGAGAAGTCTACCGCTTAACTAAAGTTACAGGCTTATCTTCTACAAAAAGACAAACCAAACTAGAAATAGGAGATGCCGTCTCTTTCACCCTGCATTTTGATCCTATTCCCATGGATAAACGCTACGTAGACCTGGTGGATGGGAGAACCAATAGAAAGGATACCTGGAACTTCACCAACATAGACTTACAATAGCAATATGAACCCTCTAAGATTACCTGGAGGGTTTTCTTTTCTCTAACAGAAATGCCTTTTATCACGTATCCCTGTCACTAATGGACATTTTTTTCATCCTTATGGAAATCAGGATGAATTTGTATCTTTTATAAAAAGAAACGCATCAGGCTACTCCTTCCCACTAATCTTCTCAGATAGAAAATAGCATTATGCACCATCAACAATTTTCCCATTCTCTCAGATATTGGCTCCTGCTAGTCCTGAGCTTCTGTTCTTTCAATATTCTTATGTCGCAATCCCTGGAAAAAAACTGGAAAAAACTCAAAGAATTGGACAGTAAAAATATGTCCAAATCAGCCCTCAAAAAAGCAGAGGAAATCTATTTACAGGCTAAGGACAGCCAGCAAGGGGATCAGAGGATCAAAGCACTCCTATATGTGCTCAAGTATCAGCAGGTACTGGAAGAAGGAAGTGATACCCTTATTATCAAAAGGATTAAGGAAGAAATCCACTGGGCTAACTCTCCAGAAAAGGAAATCCTCCACAGCTATTTGGCAGATATCTACAGCCAACTGCTCCAAAGAGACAGATATAAAATAGCCGGAAGAACCCAAATAGAGGAAGCCTCTGAAGATGTGTTAAGCTGGGACCTGAGAACCTTCTATGAGCAGATCACCCAGGCATACGCTGCCTCATTAGCTAATAAAGTATTGCTGGTAAATACTGAGGCCAGGGCATATGAAGCCCTCCTTGATACGAAAGCAGGTTCTCTAACTTACCGTCCTACCCTCTATGACATACTAGCCCATAAAGCCATTAGCTTCTTCGCCAATGTAAATAATGGCTTACCTGAACCTCCAGAACCTTTTCGCCTGACAGTAGAAACCGCTTTTGCGCCTACAGAAAGCTTTCTCCGAGAAAGATTTCCCACAGAAGAAGAGGATAACAGACTGAGAAAGGCCATCATGATTTTTCAGGAACTAGCTGCCTATCACCAAGCCAGTACACAGCAGATACGCCCCCTCATAGATGTGGAGATGAAAAGGCTAGCCTTTGCTAACAGATATGCAAGAGGAACCCAAAAAGATGAAAAATACCTAGCTGCTCTGGAATCTCTCCTGGAAAAGGCAGCCAAAGACCCTATAGCAGCAGAAGTCAGATACCTGATAGCTGAGAAGTGGGCAGATCAAGCTAGCCAGTACACAGCAGGGGCAGAGGAGACCTACCGGTATCATAAACAAAAGGCCAAAGCCTATGCAGATGAAACCATCAAACTTTTTCCCGGAACCAGAGGAGCTAAGTTAGCTAATAACCTTATTCAAGACATCCTGAAAAGATCCTTAAAAGTAGAGGTAGAAAACGTCAATTCAGTAGATCAAGCCTTCCGCGTCTACCTGGACTACAGAAACTTTGATCAGGTGTACCTACGCATTATCCCTGCCAAGCTAGAGTGGCTATTTGAATACGATTCAGAAAAAGAAATTGACAGGTTACTGAAAATTCCTGCCGTAGAAGCCTGGAGTACCAAGCTAAATGGATCAGAAGACTACCAACTTCACAATACAGAAATAGCCGCACCAGGCCTCCGCTCAGGAACATACGTAGTCTTGGTCAGTTCTACCCCGGATTTTGATAAGAAAACGAGCCAGTTTTCTCGGGCTTATTTCCAGGTGAGCCAGTTAAGCCTATTTACCAGACAATCCCTTAACACAGATCTGGAAGTGTTTATCACAGACAGAGAAAGTGGAGAACCCCAGCAAGGGGCGAGTGTACAACTCCAAAAAAGGAAAGAATATAATGATCCTTTCACCAATTGGGGGAAGGTATATGAAACTGATCAAGATGGAAAAGCTACTATCTCATTAGAGGGACGCGGAGACACCTATCAGATCCGTTGTAGTCACCAGGGAGATACCTACACCTTCCTTCCAGATTATTACTATAAATACCAACCCTCAGCAGAAAAAGCTAGAAAAGTGGCCTACCTGTTCACAGACAGGAGAATGTACCGACCGGGGCAACCAGTAAATGTAAAAGTACTTTTACTAGAAGAAGAGGAGAAAAGCCTCAAGATTCTCCCTAATACCTCACTTACCGTCAAGTTGTATGATGTGAACTACCAGGAAGTCTCCTACATAGATGTCCGCACTAATGCCTATGGTTCAGCCTCTGGCTTATTTACTCTTCCCACGGGTATATTGACAGGAAGCATGCGTATCAGTACGCCCCATGGCTCTACGTCTATTCAGGTAGAAGAATATAAAAGGCCTAATTTTTCTGTTTCCATTCTCCCAATAGAGGGTACCTACGGGCTAAATGATAGCGTGTCAGTAAGCGCTAAGGCTGAAACCTATTCGGGAATCCCCTTAAGTGGAGGCGCCAAAGTAAGCTATAAAGTGGAAAGAGAACCCTTTTCTCCTTATGGTGGATATTGGAGAATATATCCCCCCATCTCCGCTTTGCCCTATCCCTCCGAAGGTAGGCAAATTATCACTACAGGCGAGACAGAAGTAGATAATGAAGGAAACATCCAATTTGATTTTATAACCAAAGCGGATGAGAGTGGACAAATCGAAGAAAGGCTGTTTTTTAAGTATACCATAAATGTAGAAGTGACAGATATTAGCGGGGAAACACACGCAGGTACTACCTACATAAAAGCAGGAAATAAGCCCTACGTAGCCAACTGGAAACTCCCTGAGCTTATCAATAACCTCAGTGAGAATATCCAGCTAGTAGCCCAAAATCTCTCAGACCAGC
This sequence comes from Bacteroidota bacterium, assembly GCA_039026975.1. GTDB lineage: Bacteria > Bacteroidota > Bacteroidia > J057 > J057 > JBCBKZ01. Next base: position 20,264 of record JBCCLI010000059.1, read on the forward strand.
CGGTAGAGTTAAGCGGGATCATGAAGGTCTACAAGCTGAAAGAACCTGATCAGTTGCTTAGAAAGAGAAGGTGGGATAAGGTAGATCAGCCTAAGCTTAGTCTGGAAGAATTCAAGAAGATATTTCCTCATGACATATATGCAAATGAAGATTCTCCTACAAGCTGGGAAGAAGGAGAGTTAATTCTCCAACAAGAGATAACCTCCAACACGCCCATTTCTATTGAATCCCTAGAGGGTAAAGATCCTGGCAGATACAAGTTTATATTTACCCCCGAAGGAGATGAGCTTAGGGAAACAACTATCTCTTTCTCCATGCTAGATGAAGGTAGTAGTAAAGTATGGCCCAAGAATGAGCTAGTAGGGTATAAGCTAAGTCAAACTAGCGCTGAGCCTGGAGAGACGGTTAGCCTGTCCATAGGTTCTTTTGAGAAAAATACCTGGGTGTTATATATGCTTTTACAGGGGAAGGATATCCTTGAGTCCAAATGGATTAAACTTAAGAAATACAGAGAAACCATAGAAATTCCCATAAAAGAATCTTACAGAGGAGATATCCACCTACACCTGATTGCGGGTAAGCATAATGATATAGTAGAAAAATATGCTACCATAGAGGTTCCTTACACCCACAAGCAGCTCTCATTTAGCTGGGAACAGATGAGATCTACCCTCATTCCTGGAGAAGAGGTAAAGTGGACCCTCCGCATTCATAACCATAAAGACAAGCCTATTCCTGCTGAGGTATTAGCTACTATGTATGATGCTTCCCTGGACGCCTTTCTCCCGCATTCATTTGGGCTAAATCTTTATTATCCTATTGGGCATGCATATTACTTTAACACTGAGAAAGGATACCTGACGTATAGCGGTCAAAACGACCAATTCTTTAGTTGGGGAAATTATGAGATGGTAGATCCCAAGGGGTATGACCAGTTGGAACGTATGCCGTTTATGGGAGGCGCCTCCTATGCAGGAGGACGCCCCCTACGGGCCAGAGCGTTAAGGGCTGAGTCAGCAGGCAGACAGATGGAAGATACAGTAGTTTTGGATGTGGCCGCCTCCCAAGCCCCTGATGAGTATATGGCTAAAAGTGAAGCTGTAGGTGAGGAAGATGAAGGAATCCTGGCCAATTTTAATACTTTTCCCCCTTCGCCAGAAGATCCCTCTTCCTCCACTGACCTGGAAGCAGTACCGCTGAGAAAAAACCTTCAGGAGACAGCCTTTTTCTATCCGCACTTACAGGCAGATGAAAATGGAGATGTTCTCATAGCATTCACAGCACCTGAGGCCCTCACAGGCTGGAAGTTCCTGGGGCTAGCCCATACCCAGGAATTAGCTACAGGTATCATAGAAGCTAAAGCCGTTACCCAAAAAGACCTGATGATGCAGCCTCTTCTTCCCAGGTTTATGCGAGAAGGAGATGAGGTCGTGTTAGTAGGAAAAATCGCCAATCAGAGTGCAGAGAGCATGAAGGGAAAAGCTTCTCTTACCCTACTGAATGCTTACGACCTTCAGCCGCTTAACTTACTCGCTGAGGGAGAAGCAAAAGAAATAGCCTTTGAAGCAGAAGCTAAGCTGAGCACCACAGTAAGATGGAAAGTAGCCGTACCAGAGGGTCTGGAGGCTATCATTATCCAGATGCGGGCATCAGATGGCACCTACACGGACGGGGAGGAAAATATGCTGCCTATCCTCTCCAATAGAATGCTGGTAACAGAAACCCTTCCCATGGCTGTCAGAGGGAATCAGCAAAAGACTTTCAGCCTGAATAAGCTCCTGAATGCTGACTCCCCCACCCTTCAGCATAAAAAGCTGAGCCTGGAATTGACAGGGAATCCAGCTTGGTATGCCGTGCAGGCCCTCCCTTACCTCATGGAGTACCCCTATGAGTGTACCGAGCAAATCTACAGTAGGTATTATGCAAATACCCTGGCTAGCCACATAGCTAATGCTTCTCCTAGAATTCAGCAGGTGTTCACCCAATGGAGCCAATCAGCCAAGGAAGTAGATAAAACTACCTTTATCTCTAATCTAGAGAAAAACCAGGAGCTGAAAGCCGTCCTCCTAGAAGCCACTCCATGGGTGCTAGAAGCCAAAGATGAAACAGAAAGGAAGCAGCGGTTAGGTATACTATTCGACCTGAACCGTATGTCCAGTGAGTCCTCACGTGCCCTTAGTCAGCTGTCAGAAAGACAAAATAGTGATGGTTCGTTCTCATGGTTTCCAGGTATGCGTCCCAGCAGATACATTACCCAGTTAATAGCCATAGGCCTGGGACACCTTCAAAAAATGGGGGTAAGTACCTCCGGTAATCCTGAGATCAGTAGAATGGGAGAAAAAGCAGCTGCCTGGTTAGATACACAGATTTTGAAGGACTATCAGGAACTGAAAAGACTCAAGGTAGACCTAAACAAGAATCACCTAGGGTACACCCAGATCCAGTATCTGTACATGCGCTCCTTTTACGGAGAACTATCCTTCGGAAGAAATACAGAGGAAGCCTGGAAATATTACTATGGGCAGGCAGAAAGCTTCTGGCCTCAACAGAGCAAATATATGCAGGGTATGCTTTCTATGACCTTCCATAGAAATGAAGCTACTAGCCTGGCAGAAGAAGTGCTCACCTCCCTAGAGGAGAATGCCATTTACAGTGAAGAAATGGGCATGTACTGGAAAGATATTAGTAATGGCTATTACTGGTATCAAGCCCCTATAGAAACCCAGTCTTTATTGATAGAAGCATTTGGAGAAACCGATAAGCACCTGAAGGAAGTAGAGGAGATGAAGATCTGGCTGTTGAAGAATAAGCAAACCAATGACTGGAAAACTACACGCGCTACCGTAGCTGCTTGTAATGCCCTCCTCATGA
>JBCCLI010000060.1:0-23019 GCA_039026975.1 Bacteroidota bacterium
ACAAACAGAGTCAGCTACCAGCTCAGCTGGCCGTTCAGGATATACAATGGCCTGAACTTCTTCTGAAACGGTACAAAAGCCGCCGAAAGTACTGGTTTGCAGGGTGAAAGTGAGTGTATCTGGTAAGGGTCCCGTATTAGATTGTGAGAATATCGGATTTGCGATGGTGGTATCTGACAGACCCGCTGATGGGCCCCAGTCATAAGCTAGCAGGGGGTTGGCACTACTTCCCAGGATTATACTATCACCTGAGCAAATAGCCACATCTTCTACCCCGTTTTCCACTACGGGGTCAAGGATAAATAACCTGGCAGTATCCGCAAAATCAAACCCACAAATGGTGGACTCGCTCACAATAAAGTCTATGTATTCATTGCCTTCTACCAGATTATCTTCCAGAACCTCCACCTCCAGTATACCTACTGAATCTCCAGGCAGAATAAGAATAGAATCTGCGAAGGTAATATAGTCTTCTCCCGGAGTAGCCGTACCCTCTACCAGAAACCTGATAACTTTAGCTGTATCCTGTACTTCACTTAGTTCAAAGGTCAGGACTCCATTTGCACACCCCTCTACTGCCAGCCCTCCTGTAGCTTGGTTAGAGCTGCCTGTTTCTATGCTGACCAAGGGCCCTTTACAGGTAATTCCACCTGTTTCTAAAAATACTGCTGAGTCCCAGTCACCATCACTTACATCAGCTATGGCTATCACTACATGGTAACTCTCACAAGGGGTTACTTCTGAGACAGCCTGGAGGGGAACGGTAAACCCATCAAACATATGGGTAGTCCCAAAATAGTTATTCCGGTAATATTGAGAATTGGTGATGTGATTGACATTGTTGATGGCTACCGGCGTATTAGTCTCAGGGATGAGGGCTATATTTTGGGTACCTACTATGCCAGGGCCTGAAATAAAGAAGGCAAAAACATCATTAAAGTTAGTCCCCACAAATTCCTCATATTCTTCCGAAGCAAATACATAGCTGATGGAAATGGTATCACACAGGGGCACCATGTCAAACTCAAAAACAATGGCATCAAGCGTGGGCCTGCTTACTAGTGCATCCAAGGCCGGCCAGCCTGGTGTATTTAATTTTTCTTCCGCTTTGTATGAGCTAGCAGTAAAATTTCCGGGGTTTTCCGCTTCAGCTACGTCCCCTGTAGACAGAATGACGCCTGAACCCAGCCCTATATTAGAGCCCGTTCCATCAAAACTTCCAATGGCAAGTGAAGTGTCCCCGAAGACTTGAAGGTTACTGACAAAAACCCCATCTCCAAATAGGCTTTCTATCAACTGCTGGGCACTTTGGCCTCGGGTAATTTCTAATTGGGCGGATAATGGGAAGGACCATCCTATAAGTAAAGCTACTAATAATCCTAGATGTCTACCCTGTGTTTTGGTTAAGCTAGAGCAGGTAAATTTGTACATAAGCTAAGGTCTCAATTCTTTTCTTGGTTGAGGGCAGGAGTAATCGCTAACGTGTCATTTTCCCTCTTGCCAGTTTAAGTAAAGCCTACTTCCTTAGCAATCAATTCACATGTTAATAAGAATACCTTAACAAAACGAAGCAATACACATGATCGTATATTTCGATTGTGTAATACCTACGAATCTGATAAGCACACATCATGTCATGATGCTAAGAAAGTTCCCTAAATCTGCTTATGTAAGGATGAGATTTTTATGAAAAAGTTACTTAATTAACTAAAAAGAAAGATATTTTATTCTCTATCCTTCTGAAAAAGCTTCTTCTGCCAAGGTAAAAAAATCACCTTTTTCTGAAGGGTGAATATGTAACAGCCCCGTCCTTACAAGGATTATAAGGAGCTGAGAGGCCTTTCTTCTGGAGATTTCGAGTAGCTTGGCTGTTTCTTCCAGACTGATTTTTTGGAGTTCTTCCAGAGCTTGTAATAGTTTTCTTTCCCTTTCTCCGAAAATAAGCCTACCCCCTTTTTTACGTTGCTGTAGCCTGATTACCTGGGTCATCTCTCGGCTGGCGCCTATGCTCATATCATCTACTCGCACAAAAGCCTGCTTACGCCCATTCTTTATTTTCAGAAAGTGCGGCTTCTGCTTACTCTCTCTCACATGGACCACTACTACTTTCCTGCTGGAAGTAACGGGAACTAATTCAAACTGTATGGGAAGGGCAGGAATGCAGTGTTCAGCAAAATACTTCTCCAGCACATAGGCTTCCCCATCAGCTATTTTATTCCCTTCTACCAGCCCATCATCACTTACCCCCACGAAGATTTTACCCCCTTTAGTATTAGCAAAGGCCACTGCTTCTCTAGCTATCTTATCTGGAAATTTAGCTTTCTTCTTGAATTCAACATGGAGGCCCTCTCCCCTCCTTACCCAACTTCTTAGTTCAGATAGGTCCATTTTCCTTTAATGAAAGCAATTGCAGAAGAATCTAAACTCGCTGTTTTCACTGGAAATAACAAACTACTTCAGGAGGAAGAACGGGATTATTCTCCCAACTGATCAAGCCTTATTGTAAACGGCCATTTTCCTTAAGCTATGACGGCTTTTCCCGCTAGTATCTCATCTCCTCTTTTTAGGTAGCGAGAGAATAAGGCTGCGTCAATATTAGCACCGCAACAAATCAAGCCTACCTTTTTCCCTGCAAGTTTATCTCTCAAAGCGCCCTTGGCACCTGCCAGGGAAGCCGCACCAGCAGGCTCCACAGCTAGTTTCATTTCATGAAATTGTAAGGCCGTAGCTTCTAACATATCCTCATCTGTTACCCTAACTATCTCATCCACATACTTACGGGTAAGCTGGTAGACTAAGGGAAGGGTAAAAGGAGGCGCTAAACTACCAGCTATGGTATCTGTCCTTTCTATCTTACTGGCTTCCCCTGCTATCAGGCTTTGGTACATGGCATCAGCCCCTACAGGCTCCACTCCATATATCTTAATCTCAGGCTTCAGCTGTTTCATGGCTAATGCTACTCCCCCTATAAGCCCTCCACCTCCTACGGGTATTACTACCGCTTCCAGTTCCGGAGCTTGCTTTATCCACTCATAGCCTAAGGAGGCCGTTCCAAGAATGATGTTTCTCCCTTCAAAAGGATGGATAAATACCCTACCCTCTTCCTTGGCTATTCTATGGGCTTCCACAAAGGCAGCAGCCGTATTCTCTTGCAGGACTACCTCAGCCCCTAATACCTCACATCTTCGGATCCTCACTGGGCTAGCCACTTTAGGCATCACTACTTTAGCGTGAACACCTGCTAGGTGAGAAGCTAAAGAAACAGCAATGGCGTGATTTCCAGCGCTTACAGCTGTAACACCTCTCTTTTTCTCACTATCTGAAAGCAGCCTGATGGAGTTAAAAGCCCCCCTAATTTTAAAACTTCCTCCACGTTGGAATAGCTCCATCTTAAATGACACAGCTGTTTCCTCTCCCAGAACGGCAGATTTTCTTCCCCCCATCCAGGGGACTACAGGTGTGTGATTCATATGCGGACGCAAAAATTTCCAGGTTTCCTGGATTTCTGATAAGGTAGGTAAGTGAGTATCCATAGAAGTAGCTAATTAGTTCGTATACTAATTTTAATAATTTTAGGATAATATCCCTACTATTTCTTAGTAAGAAATAGTAGGGAGCTGATTATGGCCAGCCTTCCTTGGCAGCAAGCATATCATAGTATTCAGCAGGCATCTGGACCAATTGGGGATATCTATCAGGGGATAACCAGGTTAAAAGATCTTTGAGAAAGGACTTATCCATGGCTGTACATCCTAGTGTTCCATGTTCTGCATCTCGCCACACATGCAAAAATATACAAGAACCTCCTCCCGGTGTAGGCCGTGGATAGTTATGCCCTACTAGTACCCCCCACTCATATAAATCATCTTTTCTTAGCATTCTGTCAGAACTATCCCAGTCCGCATCTGGGAGTGAATCAGGAACTATTTGATTATAATAAGCAGAGCTAATGTCCTCTATGCATTGAATGTAGGAGGAGACATGGACATACTCTATATCTACAAAGTCAGCACTAGCTTTTTCAGCATACCCAAATGCCAGGGGTAGGTCAAACACCCCAGCCGGAGATCTTTTATCTCCCTCTTTCTTCACGGGCCCTTCCAGTTCCTGAAATCGTTGCTGATTTTCTCCTCTCCCCCATGCTAAACCAGCTGTCCCTACCACTGCTGGGATACTTTCTCCCACTTTTGTCCAGGCTCCTTCATAGCCTTCATACAGGCTCAGGACTGCCTGGAGCGTATTCCATCCCTCTGTGGTTACCACTATGAGTTGCTGTACCTCTTCAAGCTGCTGATCCGTAGGAACTGACATTTCCTCTACTCCCTTAGGTTCCTGCTGAGTAGGAGAACAGCCCAGGAATAGCAGTAAAAACAGTAAGAAGATGAATTTCATGAGAATAGTTTTTCGAATATACTGAAAGCCTCAACAATTGGATAGTGTTACCTCCCTTACGATATTCGCCTGTCAATATTTTAGCTATGGACACACGCTCTACATTTAAGCCCGGCGATACAGTAGTGGTGGGCTTCCCATTTGATGCACATTCTTCCTTTATGCGAGGCCCAGCCAAAGGACCTACTGCACTAGTGGAAGCATACCATTCTCCCTCCGCCAACTTATTTACAGAGAAAGGACTCGACTTATCATTAGTAGCAGGACTCCATTTCATAGGAAATGCAAACTTAGGCGATAATTATTGGCAAATAGAAAGAACAATAGACCAGCTTCTTGCGCAGGAGGTAAAGGTTATTTCCCTAGGAGGGGATCACTCCATTACCTATCCCATCATGAAAGCCTACGCCAAAAGGTATCCTGATCTTCACATTCTCCAGACAGACGCCCACGGGGACTTATATCCAGACTTTGAAGGAAATCCTTATTCACATGCCTGCCCTTTCGCTAGAATCATGGAAGATGGACTATGTAAAGGCCTACTTCAGGTAGGAGTAAGAAGTCTCTCGACTATCCAAAAAGGTATGGCGCAGGAATATGGGGTAGAAATCATAGAAATGAAGGATTGGGCTAGCTGGAAAGGCCCACTCCCCTTAAGTTTGACTAACCCCCTTTATCTTTCGCTGGACCTGGATGTGCTGGATCCAGCTTTTGCACCAGGTGTTTCTCATCATGAGCCGGGAGGGATGCACACACGAGAACTTATCACCCTCATTCAGGAGCTTCCCATGCCCCTCATAGGCGCTGACATAGTAGAATTAAACCCCGACAGAGACCTCAATGGCATTACTGCTATGGTAGCGGCTAAGTTACTCAGGGAGATCCTTCATAATATGCAAGCTGAAAATGTGTCATAGTGCTATTTCTTTTTCCAGTGATAGAATAGGTAGTAAAATATTATGAATGAGTGGACATCTACTCTAATTGAGAAATATATCAAAAAAGTTACCTTCTCTCAGGTTACCTTTTCCTCTTTCTATCCATTTTAAAGTATAGAACGTTCAGCAGATTGTATAATTAATCTTACAGGAATTTAAGGCCTGCGTAGTCTTCAATATTTAACCGAAAACTTCTCCTAAATATCTTCTCCTCCAGATATGTTTAACCCTACAGGAATCAACACTAATCTGATTTCCTGAATCATTCAAACTCACGATTAACTATGGATTTTTTACTTAATGGCCTCGCGGCCAAAAGAATGCTCTTGCTATGCCTGATGGTTAGCATCTTCACCCAAGGCATATGGGCACAGAACAGCATTCCAGGAACTTCCCCCATGGGCGGCGAACGTTTCTTTTCAACCGCTCCAGTCATTTATGTAGACGGAAGTGCTGGCGGTGCTAATGATGGTACTTCATGGCTTAATGCTTACACAGATTTACAGTCCGCTCTCAAACAAGCAGGAAGTACAAAAGGGCCCGAACAAATTTGGGTAGCGAATGGAACATATAAACCCACCAAAAGATCTGACAGAAATGCTTCATTTATTATCCCGGATAGAACAGCCATATTTGGAGGATTTCTAGGAAATGAAATAAGTCTCAAGCAGAGAGATTGGAAAACCAATGAAACTATTCTCGATGGGAACATTGGGGCAAGAGACCAATTAGATAATTCCTACCACGTAGTATCTGCTTATGATATAGTTACTGGTGCCTGGATAGACGGCTTTTCTATCAGAAATGGATATGCAGATGGTTCTTCCACTGCCAGACTAGGTGCTGGATTACTGATCATGCCCACTTCACGCACTCTTACTAATCGAGTGAGAATTGCCAATTGTTTATTTAATGAAAATAGTGCTCCCAAGGGACTTGGAGGAGCCGTATTCGGAAGTAATCTCTTTTCAGAAATCCTGGATTGTACCTTCAAGGGTAATACTGCCGGAAGAGACGGAGGTGCTATTATGCTCAGTCCTGGAGATGGCACTACCAAAATTTCTCGCTCTTACTTTACAGAAAATAGCTCCACGGAGGAAGATGGAGGAGCTGTAGGTGCTTTTGCTAAAAGCATTGAAATAGATAATTCTGTCTTTTTTAGGAACTCCGCTCAACGAGGAGGAGGTATCTATGTAGGGGAAGATGGCACACTTAACATGGCTAATTCTACCTTCTTCAGTAATAGGACAGGGGCAGATGCAGGTTCTTCCCTTCACAACAGAGGAAGCGCCAGAGTCATTAATAGCATATTTTGGGGAGACAGACAGTTCCCCATTTTGAATGAAGACCAGATTGGAGTAACCTATTCTGATGTAGAAGGAGGATTCGCAGGTACAGGAAATATTGATATAGACCCTGCTTTCAGTAATCTTTCAGGGGGAAACCTCAGCCTAACTGCTGGCAGTCCTGCCATCAATGCCGGAAATGCTATTTCCCTTAGTGGTTCCTTTGATATTCTTAGAAATGCGAGAATAGTAGACGCTGCCATAGATATGGGAGCCTATGAGTTTTCTGATGGAGAGGGAGAATGTCCCGAGCTAGAAGTCATATTCGTAGACATTACTGCCACCGGGCTTAATAATGGTTCCTCCTGGACAGATGCATTTGTAGACCTACAGGATGCGCTTACCCTGGCAGATGAGTGTGGGAACATAGCGGAAATTTGGGTAGCTCAGGGCACCTATTTACCGTCTCAAACACTGGATCAGTCCGCTACTTTTGCCCTATTGGATAACCTTGAGCTATACGGAGGCTTTAATGGGACAGAAACTGAAAGAGAGCAAAGAGACTGGGTCTTATATCCTACTATTTTAAGTGGAGACTTAGACCAGGACGGGGATGTTTTCCTTACGGAGCCTAACGCTTACCATATCCTTACTGCTGATGAAATTCAAAGATGTATTGTGGATGGATTTATCATCAGAGACGGATATACAGAAGCTAATATTCCTGGTAGCTTATTAGGGGGAGCAGGTTTAGTGATGACAGGGACCTCCACAGAAAGGGTAGTAATGGTGGTCAGAAATTCTGTCTTCATAAATAATTCATCCTATTCTGGATCAGGAGGTGCTGTATTCTCCATCTATTCCACTACCTATTTTGAGAATGTGAGATTCGAGAATAATTATGGTGAAGAATCAGCTGGTGCTATCTACGTTACGCGTAGCCGACATACCTATCAGAGATGCTCCTTTAGCGGAAACCTAGCTGATGATCAACATGGTGGAGCAATATCCTCTTTCTATTCTAACCTTTTTATTCACAACAGCCTGTTTTATGGTAACCAAGCAAACGTAGAGGCGGGAGGGCTTTTTCTACTCCAGACTAATCTGGAAGCAACCAATTCCACCTTCGTCAGTAATAATGCCCCAAATAGAGGAGCAATTTCTGTGAGCTTTAATAGTGGTGGTTCTATCGTAAACAGTATTTTCTGGGACAATGGAGGATTTCTTGAGGATGAAAACCTGCCCCCAGCCCAGGCATACTTATATGATCCTACTTTCAGTCTGGATATTACCTATTCCATCATGGAATTTGGATGGCCTGGAATCGCCAATCTGGATACTGATCCACTTTTTGCAAATGCTCCTGTTCAGGATTACAGACTATCTGTTGGGAGTCCCGGTATTAATTCAGGCTTAAATTCTGGTACCGTAGGACTCCAGGATCTAGCAGGGAATGTGAGAATTGAAGGACCTACCGTGGACAGAGGTGCCTTTGAATATTCTGCTGACCAAACACCTTGTCCAGAAAAAGGGATCATTTTCGTAGACATTACCGCTACTGGAATGAATAATGGCCTGTCATGGAATGATGCCTTCACGGACCTTCAGTACGCCCTTAATCTGGCAGCAGTATGTCCTGTTCAGGAGATTTGGGTTGCCCAGGGTACTTACTTACCTAGCCAGTCCCTGGATCAGTCAGCTACCTTTCATCTGCTAAGTGACCTGGGACTCTACGGTGGCTTCCAGGGTATAGAAACTGATCGTAACCAACGTAACTGGCTTCTTTTCCCTACCATCCTGAGTGGGGACCTCGACCAGGATGGAGATGTTTTCTTAACAGAACCCAATGCCTACCACATATTGACGGCTGAAGGTATCCAGGATTGTCATGTAGATGGATTCATCATTCAGGATGGATTTGTGGAAGGTAACCTTCCAAGTGTTCAGGAAAGTGGATCCGGCCTGGCTGTACTAGGAACCCAGATGGATTCAGCAAGCGTAAGCGTACAAAACTGTTTATTCACCAATAACTCTTCCTACTCAAGTTCAGGTGGAGCCGTATTTTCAGAATTTGCGCATGTTTCTTTCACTAATGTAGAATTCGCCGGAAACTATGGGGAGGAATCCGCAGGAGCTGTCCTTACAAGAGATAGCTACCACATATTCTCACGCTGTCTTTTCAGGAATAACCTGGCAGATGATGCTAGTGGGGGAGCCATTCTTTCCATAGGGTCAATTTTGAACATCGATAACAGCTTATTCTATTCCAATTTTGCGAATACAGACGGAGGTGCTATCTCAGCTAGTAATGATCCCTTGAGAATTACCAATTCTACCTTCGCTAATAATAGTGCTCCTTTCTCAGGTGCTATTGTAGCAGGCCAAAATGCAAGCGGTTTTATTATTAACAGTATTTTCTGGGATAATGGAGGTAATGAGGATCCTAACCTACCGCCAGCTCAGTCATACTTATTTGATCCTAACTTTGGCTTGACCGTTACCTATTCCATCATGGAATTTGGATGGCCAGGTATTAGTAACCTGGATGTAGATCCTCTATTCGTAAACCCTGGATTTGGTAACTATAGATTAGGAAACGGAAGCCCTGCACGTAATTCTGGATTAAACGCTGCGGTAATAGGAACCCGTGATCTGGACGGAAACTTCAGAATAGTAGGTAGTACAGTAGATAGAGGCGCTTATGAAACCCAACTTGGCTTTGGTTCTAGTAACCTGATCACCGGCCTCATTTTGATGAATGCCTTAACGCAGGAAGAGATTACAGAAATACGTAATGGAGAAACCATCCAACTTCCTACTCCTCTTCCACCTATCAATGTAGTAGCCAAGAGTGAAGGCAATGATATCCAAAGTGTAGTCTTTGAACTAAGAGGAGCATTAAGCCTGAAACATGCTGAAAATGCTAAACCCTGGGCACTGTTTGGAGATGAGGAGGGAATACTGAATCCAGGCTTCCTCTTCAATGGAGAATATAAACTTTCTGTAACGCCTTATAGTGATGAAAATGGTTCTGGAGAAGCAGGAGAATCCTATGATGTTGGATTCCAGATAGTAGGAGTAGCTCCTTCCTTCCATGAAGAAGCTGAGAAGATGTCAGCCTATCCTAACCCAAGCAGTGGTGTATTCTCACTTAAGTTCCCTGAAAGCTGGAGTTCTTCCACTACTATGAGAATTACTGACAGAATGGGGAACGTGGTCTGGACGGGAAGCGTTCAAAATCCGAAAATGGAAACCCACATCCAGCTTCCACAACTCTTTGATGGGGTGTATATGCTACAGGCAGTATCAGGAAATCATGTTGAGCGCCTGAGACTGGTCATCACCCACTAATAGATTTTTCATACACACTGCTGAAGGGTCGTTCTTTTCGATCGGCCCTTCTTTTTTATGTCGTTACTGTATATCGAGAAAAGATTTCGATTATCACATTATTTCTATAGACCTTTTAAATATGACTAACATAAATAGGTAACCAAGACCAACAAGGCTTTCTTACTCCCCCCTTTAGTTCCCTAATAGTTAACATACACTCCACTTTTAGTATCTCCTTATCTGGAGGTACAAGTTCTCTAGTAATAAGTAAATTTTTTGAAAGCTCTTGCTGGTCAATAAAACCATTAACCATACTTATTGACTATGAAACGAATATGTAATTCCTTACTAATCAGTGCACTAATCTGTTTCCAACTTCTGTGGATAACAGCAGTAGTGAATGCGCAGTGCCCATCCTTTAACAGACTGTATGTGAATCAAAATGCTACAGGATTTAATGATGGTTCTTCCTGGAATGATGCATATGTAGACCTGCAGGATGCGCTAACGCTAGCTGCCGCATGCAGTGATATTACAGAAATCTGGGTAGCACAGGGTCTTTATCTACCCTCCCAAACCCAAGATCCCTTAGGCACATTTACGCTTCAGGATAGCCTAGGGCTGTATGGAGGATTTCAGGGAAATGAAACTACCCTAAGCCAGCGTGATTGGGAGCTATACCCTACTATTCTTAGCGGAGACCTGGATATGGATGGTTTCTCGTATTTCGGGGGTATCAATACCTACCATATCCTGACTGCCCAAGGAATCACTGGAGCCATTTTGGATGGGTTTACGGTAGAAGACGGCCTTGTAGACGGTACCGCATCAGGAATTGTTCCTCATGGAGCTGGACTTCTCCTAACTGGCACCGCAAATCAGCCCGCTGAGATCAGCCTTGCTCGCTGTAACTTTAAATCAAACTACGCCTACAATGATGATGGTGGCGCTTGTTACATAGATTCAGCTGAAGCAACATTCACAGATGTGATTTTTCAACTCAATACTGGAGAAAGTTCAGCGGGAGGCATATTAGCTCAGGATAGCGAGTTAACCTTCTCTAGATGCATATTTACAGGGAACAGAGCCGAAGACGGGTCTGGTGGAGCCATTTCGGCATTTAGTTCGACTCTCCAGCTCGATAATAGCTTATTTTTCAGCAACTCAGCAGATAGTGATGCAGGCGCCATCTATATCCGGCAGTCAATCCTGAACGTAACCAACTGTACTTTCTCTAGCAATAATGCACCTTTCGCAGGCGCTATCAATGCAGGCTTCACTAATAGTGGATTTATCATTAATAGTATCTTCTGGGATAATGGAGGGAACACAGACGATCCTACTTTAATACCTGCACAAGGCTATTTCTATGATCCCCTATTTACTATTCCCGTCTCATATTCTATTATGGAGTTCGGATGGTTTGGCTTCGCTAATTCCAGTGTTAACCCTGCCTTTGTTAATCCTTCAGCAGGTAACTACAGGTTATCCATCGTAAGTCCTGCTATTAATGCTGGCCTAAATACAGCTGCTACGGGATTAGACCTTGATGGTAATACACGCATCACAGGCGGACAAGTAGACCAAGGTGCTTATGAAGCTCCTGTCAGAACACGGCTTAGGCGTTATGAGGTGTACAGAATAGTAGATGAGATTACCTACTTCAAGATTATGGAGGTCTTAGATGAGGACCTCATCAGGTGGCCGGAAAATATATTAGGTCTGAATATGGCTGCTGTTCCTGAAGGGGAAGTAGGAAGCATCCTATACCTGCTAGATGGAGAGTATGCTTTTGAAAGCATAGCCAATGAAGCTCCTTGGGGTATGTTTGGAGAAGAGAATGAGCCTTACCTACCTGTGGGTAATTACAGCCTGACGGCCATTCCTTATTCGCTTCCTAACGGAGAAGGGATTAGGGGAGAACCTTACAGCATTTCATTTAAAGTGGTAGGGGAAGAAGAGGAAAAAGAATTGGCAGCTGCTCCCAATCCTAATAAAGGAACTTTCTCCTTACTCTTACCTAAAGACTGGGAAGGAGTAACTACCCTAACTTTACTGACCCTAATGGGAGATACAGTCTGGGAACATACACTGGAGAGACCTAGACCCGAAAATAAGGTTACCCTACCTTCAGGGGTTAAAGGAGAATATATTTTACATGTTGAAACAAAGGGAAGGGCTGAAAATATTAAAATAGTGGTTCAAAGATAAAACTACCTACATCTAATATCCTGGACATAGCAAGCGGGTTCTACCAGAAAGTGGAACCCGTTATCTCATACTAACTAGCTGATAAATAATAACTAACATCTTTGGTAGTACTATAATTTTCTGGTTATTATCCATGAAATGAAGTATTTAATTATCCTTGTCTTAGGATGAGCTGTTAGGTTCAGATCATGATCTGAACCGACAATCCTTGATGCAAGGAAATGGCTTACAGCAAGAAAAATGTAGCACTACCACATCTTTATATGACTGTCCTTAAATAAAGACATATTACCCCATTTACTTTCATCTGTTCCTTGGATTAAGACTTTCTCCCTACCTTTCGCCTGTTTTGCTAAAAACACATTGAGTAAGTAAAACAGTGTTACTCACTCACTATCCCAACCCTTTCCTTCCTCTTTATTCTGGGCAATTCTTCCATTTAGGATTCATACTTATTTGCACGAACAGGTTTTACTAAGCTGAAACGCCCTTTCAAAATGAATGATACTTCTATTAGAACAGAGTTATTCTCACCATTACTCATCTTAGGCATGCTGGTTTCTTCATGCCTTACTCCTATCCTTGCTACTCCTTTAGACTCAAGTGAAACTAACATCCTATACGTTTCTGTAACTGCTGAGGGAAATAATGATGGAAGCTCCTGGCAGCATGCATTTATTAGCCTCCAGGACGCCCTGCTTACGGCACAGTCAGCAGGGGAAGAACAGATCCAGTTATGGATAGCTGCAGGAACTTATACCCCATTAACCTCTTCTTTCATCCTCTCAGACGGTATCCAGCTATATGGTGGGTTTCAAGGGAATGAAAACACTCTTGAAGACCGAGACTGGCAGAGAAATAAAGTGATCCTCAGGGGAAGCTTCTTTTTGAATGTCCATCATATTCTATATGGACAGAACCTTTCTGGGCATACGCTCCTGGATGGCCTATCTATTACCGGGGGATATGCACAGGGATCAGGAAATGACAGACATGGTGCAGCCCTTTATCTCGTGAGAACAGATGGAAGCCTAACGGAAGGACCTACTATCCAGAACTGTAGCTTTTATGATAATCATGCTCCCAATGGAGATGGAGGGGCTGTCTATTTACAAAACGCAATAGCTTCCTTTAACAACTGCACCTTTTTCAAGAATGATGGAAGAGGTGATGGGGGAGCTATCTGCATACAAGGTAGTATCAGTGATGTCAGCATCTCGCGGTCCCGCTTTTACCAGAACTTCAGTCAGCAAGAAGAAGGGGGGGCCTTAGCTTGTTTCGGAAGGCAGGTATTCATAACCAACAGCTTATTTATAGCTAATAAGGCCAGGCAAGGCGGGGGCGTATACACAGGGAAGAACAGTGAAATCTCCATGGAAAGCAGTGTCTGCTATCAGAATGAGCTCTATTCTCCTACAGAAATGGGGAGCGCAGTCAGAATCAGAGGAAGGGGGGAAATCAGCAATAGCATCATCTGGGAAAACCTTGGAAACTCAATAGTATCAGATGAAGGAGCCCTAGACCTGAAATATTCCATTGTCCAGGGAGGATATACAGGTGCAGGAATTATAGAAGAAGACCCCCTGTTTACCTTACCTCAGAATCATGATTTTAGTCTTAAGGCGGGAAGCCCAGCCATAAATGCAGGGCTAACGAGTTTAATTTCTACCCAGCTAGACTATGCAGGAAACGGTAGGGTACAAGATCAGCGGGTAGATATAGGTGCGTTTGAGTTTGATAATACCTTTTGTGTGGAATCAGGAAGTAGGCTGTATGTGGATAAATCTGCCACTGGTACATATGACGGCAGCTCGTGGACAGATGCATTTACTAGCTTGCAGGATGCTTTAGGCTTTGCAAGGCAGTGTGGGGGCATTACTGAAGTTTGGATAGCAGCAGGTACCTACCTCCCTACTGAAGCACTAGACAGAAACGCTTCTTTTCACCTGGTAAATGGCGTCTCTTTATATGGGGGATTCTCAGGGGGAGAAAGTTCACGGGAAGAAAGAGATCCTATCAGTAACCTGAGCATCCTGAGTGGAGACCAGGGAGTAGCCCCCTACAAGTCTTTTCATGTAGTCCAGGGTACCAATATAGACTCCACTACTACCTTATCTGGTCTTATCATCAGAGATGGCTCAGCAGACTTCCAGGGAAGAGATGAAAATGTGCTAACAGGAACCTCAGGTGTGGGGATGCTCCTCACAGCTACGGCTGGAAGCGTTTGTAATCCCTACATACATGAATGTGCCTTCGCCTTCAACAGGAGCACTAACTCCGGCTTGGGAGGAGGGCTTTACCTGGATAGGGCAACTCCAAGAATTGACCGCTGTGCCTTTGATGATAATTTTGCAGAATTTGATGGAGGAGGAATTATGATAGAAGGGAGTGAACCTGTGAGAATCACTAACTCTCTTTTCCGCAGTAATTCCTGTTTTGATGGCGGAGGAGCCATAGCCATCAACGGCCCTGATGTTTCTCTTGAGAATTGCCTGTTCCTGGAAAATTTCGCTGAAATCATAGGTGGAGGGGCTATCTATACCCAGTTTGGGGTAGACATGCAGCTGGACGTAGTAAACTGTAACTTTATCCAAAACCGAGTAGATGAAGGAGAAGGGGCAGCTTTGGAGGTCTATGGAACCACCCAAATAGCTAATTCTATTTTCTGGGCTAATGGAGATCAAGGTAGTCCGCTAGATGAGCCCAGTGAATTTAAGGCGGCCATTACGGGAAATCTGGAGGAACTCAGCATGACCTATTCTATTTTTCAGGATGGATGGCCCGGAAAGGGTAATCTCGCAGCAGACCCACAATTTGAAGTAGGTGGATTTCAGCTAACTGCAGGTAGTCCAGCTATTAATGCAGGCCTGAATTCTGTAGTGAAGACCTCCAAAGATATCTATGGTGAAACCAGAAAGGTAGGCGCTAGCGTAGACATAGGCGTAGCTGAGTTCCAGACACTTCCTGAAATAAGCGTAAAGTCATTTTTCTTAGTAGATGCCAACTCTAATAAACGGATAAAAGAGCTAGTAGATGGAGACCTGATAGATTGGCGTCAATTACCAGGACCTATTAATATAGAAGCCATTACAGAGGGGGATGCCAAGTCTGTCAAATTCGAATTGGCAGGAACCTCTTTTGTGAGAAGAACCGAGAATGTCATCCCCTGGGCCTTATTTGGAGATAATAAGGGCGACTTCAGCCCCTGGCGTCCCATAGACGGGAAGTACACCTTAACAGCCACGCCTTATGACCTAAAAGGAGCAGTGGGAGAAGCTGGAGAATCACTGACTATTAGGTTTGAAGTTATAGGAAGATCCACTGCTATCAACTTCCCCGGTGACTTCCAGGTACAACTCTACCCTAACCCATCTCAGGGTATCACCACCCTAAGCCTTCCTAGTGACTGGTTTGGAGAAACAGATATACATATGTTTGATCAGACTGGGAGAGAGGTTTTTAGAGACCAGCTAGCTGAAGGAGTTAGTGCAAAAAGGATGGATTTTCATCAGCTCTCAGCCGGAATATATCTCCTACACATCCAGGCAGCAGATAGGCAGGAAGTAAGAAAGTTAATTCTAAGGAAATAAAGTTGAATAATTTTCAAAAAATGGGAATATACCTAAAAGTATATTCCCATTTTTTGATCTATTTGTACCCTAAACTATTTTTAATTTCCATATAAACTTTCTAAATTCAAACAACTTCATAGCCAACAAATAAGACCATCAATTAGTCTGTTTAGTGCGCACTATTTATTGGCTTAACTAGCTATTCATTCTTTCCCGCTTGAGCGGGGAATCTCGCCCTGATTCATTTTACATTCACCCTAGTTTCACACGGGATAGTGTTGCTATCCTAAATTAAATCGCATGTCGTTAATTAAGCTAAACTCGTTAACTCGTATGCTGCTGATAGGATTACTAGCATATTCCTTTACCGCAGCATATTCACACCCAGAAAAGGAGGAAAATGAACCTATTATTTATGTGAAAGCTTCTGCCACCGGAAATAATGATGGAAGTTCCTGGCAAGATGCTTTTACTGATCTACAAGCTGCCTTATCTGAAGCAAGAGTTTCTCCTGAAATAACAGAAATCTGGGTAGCAGAGGGATTTTACAAGCCTGGAAACAGTGTTACTGCTACCTTTAGATTAGTAGATGGAGTTGACATTTTCGGAGGATTTGAAGGTACCGAGACCAGTAAAGATCAAAGAGATTGGACAGCCAACCAATCCAATCTCTCTGGCAACATAGGAAATATAGGAGGAGGAGATAATGTCTGGCATGTACTCACGGCAGAAGACATAACCACTCCTACCCATCTAGATGGCTTAACAGTTAGAATGGGTACCGCTAATGGGAGTGGACAAGACAGACATGGAGCGGGCCTGCTGGTATTACATACGCAAAACCTATTTATCAATGATTGTCTTTTTAGCCAGAATACTTCTCCAAATGGAGACGGAGGAGCTATGTACTTTTTCCAGTCTAGTGATATTACCATCTCTAATGTAAACTTATTTAATAATAGTGCCAGAGGTGATGGCGGAGCTGTCTATGTGCATCCAAACTCAGAAAGGATCCAATTCTTTTCCTGCAGATTAGAACGCAACCAAAGCTTTCAAGAAGACGGAGGAGCTGTAGGATGTTTCGGAAAGTCCGTCCAGTTTTTTAGCTCCCAATTTATTCGTAATGAGGCTGATAGAGGGGGAGCCGTCTATGTAGGAGAGGATGGATCATGCGACATTTGGCATGGTACATTGACCCAAAATACTGCGAGGCCCGGCTTCGGGAGTGCCGTGTATAACCGAGGTATATTCTTCTCTACCCATTCTATTTATTGGGATCATGACCCAAATCCCCCCATACAATCAAATGCGCCAAATCAGGTAGACTGGGAAGTAGAATTTTCTATTGTGGAGGGGGGATGGTCCTTTACAGGATCTAATAATCTGGATGTAGATCCTCAGTTCAAAGATCCTGAAAATAATTTCTACACCCTACAAGAGACCAGCCCTGGCATAGATGTTAGTAATGAGACCTTCACCTACCTGGATTTAGTAGGAAATCCAAGAGTAGAAAATGGGAAGCCTGATATGGGAGCTTACGAATTTCAGGAATCTATTTCTCCGGTTAACTCTATTCTCTATGTTAACAAAGAGGCAGATGGCCAACAGGATGGTACCTCATGGGAAGATGCCTTTACTGACTTACAAAGTGCTTTAGCGTTAGCTAACACCAGTCCTGCTGTAGAGGAAATATGGGTAGCTGAAGGGACTTACACACCTACCCAAGGTACAGATAGAAGTATCTCTTTCCATTTAGTGAATGACGTAGACCTCCTAGGAGGATTTACTGGAGATGAAGAGAATAAGCAAGATAGAAACCCAGCCCTAAACACAACTATTCTGAGTGGAGAAATTGGAAATTCATCTATCGTCAATAATTCTTGGCATGTGCTACGGGCTACCGATTTAACTGATCCTACCCTTGTAGATGGATTTATCATTTTTAGAGGATATGCTAATTCCACCAGCATAGACAGACACGGAGCTGGGATCTTCATTGATAATGTCAGAAACCTTACTGTCGAGAATTGCATGATGTCCCAAAATCAAGCATCTAATGGAGATGGAGGGGCAGTATATGCTATTAACTCATCTAATACTACCTTCAAAAAGGTCACATTTAAAGGTAACCTGGCAAGAGGAGACGGTGGAGCCATCTATCTCAATACAGAAACTGAAGGATTTATCATTGACCAGTGTATCTTCCAGGATAACACCAGTACACAGGAAGATGGAGGGGCATTAGCAGTCTTCGGAGGGGCTCCTAGTGATGCCCAAACACTGGCTAATTCCTTATTTGTAGGAAATAAAGCAGTGCGAGGAGGAGCCATTTACCTAGCTAGCGAAGGAGCTTTAGAAATAGCCAATGTAACCATGGTAGATAATGAATCTCCTACTCAGGCGGGGAGTGCCCTTAATGCTAGAGGTATGTTATTCTTAACAAATAGTATCCTCTGGGCAAATTCAGATGCACAACCCCTGGTTACAGAGCAGAATACTAAGAGTAAAGAGATTAGCTTTTCCCTCATTGAAGGCGGATTTACAGGAGATCAGATTCTTGATGAGGACCCCCAGTTTCTCAATGCCGAAACTAATGATTACTCACTTTCAGGAACCAGTCCTGCTATCGATATAGGGCAACCTTCTCCATTTGAGTTTGATTTGTTAGGAAATCCCAGAAATTCAGGAACCGGGGTTGATCTTGGTGCATATGAATTCCAGTTAGATATCTGCTCGGATGTAGGAAGCCGGCTGTATGTGGACGTACAAGCTTCCGGATTACAAGATGGCTCCTCATGGGATAATGCCTTTACTGATTTACAGTTGGCATTAGCTACTGCCAGAACCTGTGAAGTAAATGAGATTTGGGTAGCTGAGGGAACTTATAAACCTGTCCAAGGACTAGATGATAATGAGACTTTCCTGTTAGTAAATGGGGTCTCCTTATATGGTGGGTTTAGTGGCAGTGAAACGAGTCTTACTGAAAGAGACTGGAAAACTAATCTGACTATTTTGAGTGGCGCCCTTGGGCAAGCTAATAATACTCCTATCAACAGTAAGCACGTGGTTGTGGGCATAAATATAGATTCTACTACCATAATAGATGGATTTATAATCAGAGATGGATCTACCTACGATGAGGATATTTGTTCTGAGGGGGATCCTTTCTGCACAGATGGCATATACCTGAATGGAGGAGGGGGTATGCTGATTTATTCAGTAGATGGAGGAAAAACTAATCCTATCATTCAATACTGTAGATTTGAAAACAATTTCAATAAATCTAATAACAGTGCCCTATATGATGGGGGTGGTTTGTATATTCAAAATGCAGATGCGATCATTCAGTTTTGCGAATTTTTAAATAATTATTCTGGAGATGACGGAGGCGCACTATATATACAGGGAGGTAAAAGAGTAAGCGTACTAAATTCAATCTTCCGTAATAATAACGCTCAAGAGTCAGGAGGAGCTATTTATGCCGCTGGCCTAGGGGGATTGTTAGAAATTGAAAATTGTGAGTTTTATAAAAACTTAGGTAACAATGATAGAGGAGGTGCTATTCTAGCTAACTATAATAAGATGATCATCAGAAACTCCACCTTCCTTGAGAATCTAGGAACAGCAGAGTCGACTACTATTTTTGTCAATCAGCCTATAGAAATTTATAATTCTATCATATGGGGGCGTACTGATGTAGATGACGTTCCCATTGGTGGTTTTGTCATGGGGCCTGAAAATATATTGGTCAGCAACTCTATTGTAGAAGGGGGATGGCCAGGCACTAATATCTCATCAGAGGACCCTCTGTTTGTAGATGTAAATGAAGAAACGTTGGATCTTAGCCTTCAGCCCGGCAGCCCGGCTATTAACATAGGTCTTAATGCTGAGGCTTCTTCATTAGGGATAGATATAGCAGGAAACCCTCGGATTTCAGATGAGATAATTGATCTGGGCGCCTATGAGTTTCAGGCTGAGGTTTCTTCTAGGGTCATTAGCTTTTTGCTGATAGATTCTGACACAGATAACGTGATTGGAGAAGTCAGAGATGGAGATATACTCACCACCCTTCCAGCTTCTATTAATATAGAGGCAGTAACGTCTGGTGAGGTGAACTCTGTAAGATTCCAGTTAAGCGGACCTGTAAATATTACCCGCACGGAAAATGTCATTCCATGGGCCTTATTTGGAGATAATAAAGGTGATTTCCGCGCATGGAATCCCTTTGATGGAAGCTACAGCCTGACAGCTACTCCCTACAGCGAAAAGAAAGCACAAGGTGAAGAAGGAACAGCTAAAAGCATTTCCTTCAGTGTAGACATTTCGCAGACTGTGAGTAGTCTTGGGGAAGCACTTATTAAGCTGTACCCCAACCCTAATCAGGGAAGTATGCTATTACGCTTACCTGATGATTGGCATTCTGAAGGGCAGCTGAATATTCTCAATAAAGAAGGGGAAACGCTTTACAAACGGAGAGTATCTGTAGAGGAGAGGGAGTTAAGCGTAGAGATGAAGGGGTTACAAGAAGGCGTCTATTACCTACTGCTGAAAGGCGGTAACAGAGTGGAAAGTACATCCTTCATAATCACTAACTAGGCATAGTTCCTTTAGTATATGCCTGATCTCTTCTGTAATCAATAGCAGTAAGTTGATCAGAATGAAAGAGTCAGTGAATGATGTTCACTAATCGGGAATTTACCCTTAGGTAGATTCCCAACTCCTAGTTTATTTATACCATTAGCCATTTCTATTTAAGGGATAACTTATTATATTTATTATATGTATTTTCAAAATGTGTTAGACCCTATTCTATGAGGTGATTACACGTTCTGCTTCTTTGACTAGCTTTCCGTTCTTTCCCGCCTTGACCGGGAATCTTGCCCTGATTTTGTACTCCTACTTTCAGCAATTGAAAATTAGGGTAGCTGACGCTACCCACAACCAACATCTCATGTCAATAGTTAGCTTAAACTCGTTAAGACAATTACTACTTGTCAGTTTACTACTCTCTTCCTTTACCCTTGGTATTGCTAAGCCAGAACAAGAAGAGAATGACCCCATTATTTATGTAAAAGCATCCGCGACCGGAAATAATGATGGGAGCTCTTGGGGAGATGCTTTTACGGATTTACAGGATGCATTAGCAGCCGCAAACAGCCTAAACCAGAAGGTAAATATCTATGTGGCTCAAGGGACATATTATCCCACTTCCGGAAATGATAGGAGTATCTCCTTTACCCTGCCTGCAAATGTTAATTTGGAAGGAGGATTTAGAGGTGATGAAGTAGGTGAATTTATCAGAGGCTTTTGGGAAACCTTTCCCACCATTTTGAGTGGAAACATAGGTAATAAGGACTCTCAGGCTGATAACTCCTACCACGTTCTCACAGCCATAGACTTATCTGATCGTATTGCTATTAATGGCTTTATCATCAAAGATGGATATGCTGACGGAAGCGGATCCAATAGACACGGGGCTGGTATATATGTCAAAAATATCTCTACTACCTCATTTAACTCTTCCATTAACAGTTGCCTGTTCACTCAGAATATAGCTGCCAATGGTGATGGCGGAGGCCTGTATATAGAAAATGCTAATTTCAATATTGGCTTTCAAACCTATGCTAATAATGAGGCTAGAGGGGATGGAGGAGCTATTTGTATACGTGGTGCTTCTAGCATAGCAAACATTGGAACCTGCGATTTCATTGAGAATACAAGCAGACAAGAGGAAGGAGGAGCTATCGCTGCTTTTGGGCAAGAGTTAAATATCACTAGAACGGCCTTCGTCCAGAATCAAAGTACCCAAGGTGGAGGGATTTACACAGGCTCAAACACAGCACTTACTATTGATTTTTCTACCTTCTTTAAGAACCAAACAGGCCAAGGGATTGGGAGTGGCATTAGTGCCAGAGGGAATGCTTCTGTCATCAATTGTATCTTCTGGCAAAATACAAACACCTCATCTATCACTATTGGAGGCACCTCATCTATTACCTACACCTTAGCGGAGGAATCCTATCCAGGTGAGGGAAACCTAAGTGATGATCCCTTATTTGCTGGTGAGAGTCCACTAGGTATTTCACTTTCTCAAGGGAGTCCGGCTATAAGGGCTGCAGATAATGGAAATTCTGCCATTGGGGCCCGCCCCTACTATGGGGACTTCCCCCCAGAACTTGTGGTTCTGAGAGTCAAGCAAGATGCTATTGGTAATAACTCTGGATCTAGCTGGCTAAATGCTTTCACTAGTTTACCACAAGCCATGGAGAGAGCAAAAGAACTTAACACTACGGTGGAAATATGGGTAGCAGAAGGTACCTACAAACCTACCGAGGATACTGACAGGAGTATTTCCTTTGACTTGAGTAATGACGTGAATCTGTTAGGAGGCTTCGCTGGAAATGAACAGGATAAGGAAGAAAGAGATCCCAAGCAATATCCTACCATTCTTAGTGGTAATCTCCGTAGTGCGTCCATAGATGATAATACCTGGCACATCATTAGGGCTGATAGCTTGTCAGCACCTGCTCTATTAGACGGATTCATTATCACGGAAGGGTACGCCACCGGAAGTGGCAATGACAGACATGGTGCTGGTATACTCCTGACCAATAGCCAGAATCTTCAAATCACAAACTGTATCTTCCAAACTAATAGAACACCTAATGGAGATGGTGGCGCTATATATGCGACCAACTCCCAAAACATCACCTTTCGTGATTGCCAATTTATTGCTAACACCTGTAGAGGGGATGGAGGCGCTATTTATCTTGCAAGCTCTTCCAGTAATTTCACTTTTTTCTACACTATTTTTGAGAATAACCAAAGCACAGAAGAAGATGGGGGGGCTTTAGCCACTTTTGGACCTAATCATCAAATATTCAGTTCTCTTTTCTTTAAGAATAAAGCACCAAGAGGGGGGGCTATCTACAATGCAACTTTTGGTACCATAGATATACAACATAGCACCCTGACTAAGAATGAGGCTGATCCAGGATTAGGGAGTGCTATTTATACCAGAGGGACATTCACCTCAACTTTATCTATCTATTGGAATAATACGCCAGCTACCCCCATTCAGTCGGATAACCCATCAGGTATAGATTGGGAGGTAAACTTGTCTATAGTAGAAGGTGGATGGAATTTTAAGGGAGAAGGGAATCTGAACCAAGACCCCCTCTTCTCTAATGAATCTCTAGATAACTTCCAGCTACTGGCAGGAAGTCCTGCCCTAGACGTAAGTAACGCCTCTTCATTCCCTTACACTGACCTTGTAGGTAATCCTAG
>JBCCLI010000061.1:0-22877 GCA_039026975.1 Bacteroidota bacterium
ATTAATGGACAAAGCGGCTCCCAGTCTTATGATTTAGCTATCCTCTACCTACAGCGGGGTAAGAATGCTATGTTAATGAATAAAGGTAGTGAGGCGCTTTCAGATTTGAATACTGCCTTGAGACTCATCAAGTCTGGGGATGATCCTTCTCTGGAAATCCTTTTCATAGATGTAGAACTAGCCTTGGCAGAGCTATTACTTTCTCAGAATAAACCCCTGGCAGCGATTAAAAAGCTCAGGGCTATCTCTCAGTCTCTCATCACTGACCTCACTGATAAAGAAATGGCCGTTTGCCAGAAATTATACAGAGCTTACAAGGAGTTAGGCAGGACTGACAGTGCGCTTTACTTCCTGGAAGCCTATGAAGAGGCACGCAAGAGAAGTATCAAGGAAGAGATTCTCAAGGAATCTAAGCATGAAATGACAAGAGATAGGATATCCTTAGAGATAACGGAAAAGGAGGTATTAGAAAACCAGAATAAGCAGCTTATCCAGTCCCAAAAGGAAGAGAGAAGAAGACGAGATGACAGGGAAAACCTGATATTTAAAATAGCTTCAGTATTGGGATTTCTAGTGCTGATAGTGGTTATCTACCTCTTGTATATGAGGTACCAGATTCAGACTAAGTCTCATGAGGAGCTTTCTACCAGAAAGTTGGAAATGGAAGTCCAGAATAAGAAGCTAAGACATTCTAATGAGGCACTGGAGCAGTTTGCCTATGCTGCCTCTCATGATATGCTGGAACCCCTCAGAATGATAGGGAATTACACCTCTCTGATAGAGCATAAATTTAAAGATAAACTAGAGACTGACGCCATTGAATTCCTGGGATACATTTCAGATGCAGTAAAACGGATGAGACGTTTACTTACTGAGTTATTAGAATACTCCAGGGTCAGTAATAGTGATTTAGAGTTTAAAAAGGTCAGTCTGAATGAGCTTATTTCTTCTATCCTACGCACCCTATCTTATCCTATTAAAGAGAAGGAAGCCATCATCTTAGTGGATGATCTACCAGAAATAGTAGGGAATGAAACCCAGCTCTTTCAGGTCTTTCAGAATTTTCTTAGCAATGCGTTAAAATTCAGTAAGGATAAGAATCCCAATATTGAGATAGGAAGCTACACTGAAGGGAATGGAAATGTCATTTATGTAAAAGATAATGGAATAGGAATAGCTAAAGAACACTATGATAAGATTTTTAACTTATTTCAACGCTTACATTCCCGAGATACTATCCCAGGAACAGGCATAGGCTTAGCTATCAATAAAAGGATAATGGACAATCATCAGGGAGAGATATGGTTAGAATCAGAAGAAGGAGAAGGCACTACTTTTTTTGTAAAGTTTCCTTTTAATCTACCAGTCACGTCCTAGTTTCTGTTGATCAATATGTCTAGGCTTTTCTTAACTACCTCCCCCATGGTATGACACTTGAGAAATCCATTATGCTGATAGTGATTCCCTAATTCTTCCCTGAGGCCGTAAATATACTCCTCCTTAGAGAGCTCTGCTTTCACCATAAACTTCATTAGATCTCCTATCTGCCTGCTAGAGTATCTTATTCGGCTGGCTATCATGGCTCGCTCCTCCTTCTGGTATTGCCTGACAGTAGTAGGTGTCATGTGCTTTACCCCTACTTCAATGATAGGAAGGTTTTGCTTGAAGTATTGGGGCATGTAAATACTCTTCCTGGGTTCATATGATTGCTGGTCAAAATCAATAGCCCTTATCCTGTAGTGTACATCCTCAAAGTCAGGCATAATCTCTATCACATAGTTGCTGGAGTGCATATCTCCTAACAGCCTGACAAAGCACCGCTCATTAAATTTCACAAACTCTTTAGCAAGCCTTATTTCATTATGTACTCTTCCTACCTTTAAGTAGTTATGGATAAATTCTTCTCCTGGAATTCCAGCTATATGCTCTTCTATCAAGGTATTTTTATCTACTACATAAGAAATTCTGTTAGGTGAGAGTAAATGCTCTAGCTCTAGTCCGTAGACCCTGGAAGAATCTGCATGCTTAATGTAGAAATAGTCAAAGTTATCATTAATCTTATTTACTACCCTGACCCTGAAGGGCTTAGTGTTTCCATATAGGCATAGGTCTACCCTATCTATGTACAAGTGCCGCATCACGGAGAGGTCACCATTGGCGCGTAGGATAGCATATATTTCTTTCAGCCCCTCATTAATATGCCTTAAGTCATCTTGAGAATAAATAAGAGAAATCCATAAGGTATCATTCCCATTTTTATCATAGAGGGTAACTGCTTCATTATACCTGTTCAGATCATTATACTCTATGGGAAGGTCCATTTCCCTTCCATAAGACTTTAAATATGTACGAAGTCCTTTATTTATGGGAAATGGAATTTTTTTCTGTCTAATATGGGCCATGTTGGTTCAGTATGCGGAGAAAATATATAATAATCCACTAATTAGATAGCTATTATCATTTTTGATATTTTGTATACTTATTCTAACAATTGGTGCATATTTTGTGGTAATTACATCTGGGAATTTACTTTCCACTATGTAAAGTATTTATTTAGTGGATTAGACTACCCCCCAATTTACCAGGTTTGACACTGTGCTTAGCTATGCTAAAAACCAATATATGTTTATGTTTACTGCTCATATTGGTACTTTCAGATGTGTGGGCACAGGAGGTGTCCAGGTCTGGAGACAGTGACTACTCAGAATACGACTTTTTACTTACAGAATTAAATAAGATTCGTGGGAGAGAGGATAATTTGAAGAATTTCTTTGAAAAACTATCTTCTCTCGAACAGAAAAGGGAGGATGCAGTCACCATAGTCCATATAGGGGATTCTCACATTCAAGCTGATTACTTTACAGGACATCTCCGCACCCGTTTCGGAGAAAAATTTGGATTAAGAGGCAGAGGGCTGGTATTTCCCTTCCAATTAGCCAGAACCAATAGCCCTGTAGACCTATACTCAGAATCTAATATCCAATGGTCTAGAAAAAGAATCATCCAACCTAGAAACACCCTTCCTGAAGGGATTACTGGCCTCAGTATTCATACCACCAGCCCTGATTTCTGGATAAATATGAAACTCAAATCTTCAGAAGGGTTGTTCAATAAGGTCACCGTTTTCTCCGGGAAAGGATCTGATTATATGGATTTTATGCTGGTCCCTTCTACTGCTCCCAGGTCCTTCTTAGTTCCGGTTAGCAGTAAGGCTACCTCCAAGAAACAGTACCATGAAATTCAGCGGGGAGAGTCCCTTTCCTCTATAGCTCAATCATATAGCGTCAGCCTGGCCTCTATCAGGAAGCTCAATAACCTTTATGGTGATAAAATCCTGGCAGGGCAAAAGATTATTATAAAAGAAGCAGAAGAAGAGCAGGTACAGCGAGTACAGGACTCCTCTGCTGATATAGGAGAATTCCATAGTATCCCTAATTCCTATGATCCCTATGGACACTTTGCTCATACAGTATGGCTAAATCAGGCTGTAGACGGTTTCTACCTGAAGGGAATTAACGACAGTCAATCTGAAATGAGAGCTGATATTTTTGGGTTTGTATTGGAGAACACAGATCAGCCAGGAATCAACTATCACATGATAGGGGTAAACGGAGCTACCTACACGGACTATTCACGAAGTAATATCTTCTGGGATCAACTTAAAGAGCTAAAACCTGACTTGGTTATATTCTCATTAGGGACTAATGAATCGCTAGAAACTGGATTTTCAAAGGTTGGATTTGAAAGGAGCTTAAAAAACTCTGTGGCCAAGCTGAGGGAAAGACTCCCCTTCTGTAGCATCCTGCTTACCACCCCTGCTGATGCTTTGAAGAAAAGAAAAATCAACAACCCCAATATCCTACAAGCCCGAAACGTAGTATTAGCAAGCGCAGATAAGCTGAAGATATCTACCTGGGATCTATATTACATCATGGGGGGAGGAGGTGCCATTAAAGTCTGGTATCAGGAGGGGTTGGCTCAGGCTGATAGGCTTCACTTTACTAGAAAAGGTTACCAGCTTCAAGGAAATCTCTTGTTCGACGCGATTATAGCAGCCTATGAAGGCTATAAGAGAGTACATTCAAGATAATCTCCTTGCTCTTCTGACATATAATCCCCAAGAACCCTTACTGTTTACCAGTGAGACATTCCTGTATTTATTCATCATTTTCCTAGGCATATATATTCTATTAGGAAGAATACAGAACCTCAGGATACTATATGTAGTTGCATTCTCCTATTACTTCTACTATAAATCTAGCGGCTGGTTTTTCCTTCTGCTCATAGTTTCTACCCTGATAGACTTCGCCCTGGGGAAGCTCATTTACAAGACAGATCATCCAGGAACTCGGAAAGCATTATTGTTTGCCAGTGTATTAGCTAACTTAGGAATGCTCGCCTACTTTAAATACACAAACTTCTTCATAAACAGCCTAAACGCTACCACTTTCTTCTCACTTTCAGAGGTAGACATATTCCTTCCTATAGGTATCTCATTTTTCACATTTCAGACCATGAGCTATACCATAGATATATACAGAAGGAAGCTGACTCCTGTCCAGAGTCTGATGGACTTTGCCTTTTTTGTTTCTTTCTTTCCTCAGCTGGTAGCAGGGCCCATAGTAAGGGCTGCAGACTTTTTGCCACAGATTAATAAACGGCTGCTCATCACCACAGAAGACATAGGAAAGGCCATTCTCCTTATCTGTTCAGGTCTGTTTAAGAAAGCGGTTATTTCAGACTATATAGGGATCAACTACGTGGACAGAGTATTTGATAATCCTACGCTATACAGTGGGTTTGAGAACCTGATAGCCACCTACGGCTATGCGATGCAGATCTACTGTGACTTCTCAGGATACTCGGATATAGCCATTGGGCTGGGTTTACTGATGGGCTTTAAGCTACCCGTCAACTTCCTTAAACCCTACCAAGCCAGGAGTTTACAGGATTTCTGGAGAAGATGGCATATTTCATTGTCTACCTGGTTAAGAGATTATCTATACATCTCCTTAGGAGGAAATAAAAAGGGCTTAATATTCACCTATAGAAACCTCTTTATTACCATGCTACTTGGAGGTTTATGGCATGGCTCTAACTGGAAGTTTGTGATATGGGGGGGGCTACATGGGATAGGCTTAGCTACTGAGCGGATGATTTCGCATACAAGGGCCTACATGCGCCTGAAGGTACCGGACCTGGATACCCATATTACCCTCAACTACCTGGAAAGCAGATCAGTATTAAAAAGATTAGTAGGCGGTCTTTATGCCACGGCCGGAGGATTTTACTGGAGTACCAGGAATGGAATGGAACCTGCACTAGCTATATTCAGGCTCCCTATTTCTCACATATTCACCTTTCATTTTGTCTGCCTTTGTTGGATCTACTTTAGGGCTGATAGCTTTCAGACTGCCCATCTCATGATAGACCAGATCAGAAATATGTCATTTGACTTCAATTTAGGTGAGATTTTTAGCGCTTACAGAAATGTTTATCTCATGATAGCCTTGGGCTATCTCCTACACTTCATCCCTATCAATTGGCAGGTCATTTTGGAAAGAGGATTTACGCGTGCACCGCTAGTGCTTAAATCCCTTGTATTGGCAGGTATTTTCTGGCTAGTATTCCAGATTAGAAGTGCTGACATACAGCCCTTTATTTATTTCCAGTTCTAACTCCCCTCCCAGCATATCTAAAGGAAGATGGTAATTCGGATACTAATGATAACTTGCAGGCTGAAATAGTTATGCCATGATTATTCTTACCGGGGCAGCTGGGTTTATCGGTAGCTGTATGGCTGCCAAGCTAAATCAAGAAGGATTTACTGACCTTATTCTCGTAGATGATTTCTCCAGAGAATCTCAACAAGCCAATTACCAACACAAGCAGTATACTGAGCTAGTCCCAAGACAGAAGCTGTTTAGCTGGATGAAGGGTAAAGAATCCCTTATCCAGATCATCATTCACTTAGGGGCGAGGACTGATACTAGCGAGCAGGACGAGTCCATTTTTCAACAGTTAAATATTTCCTATTCTCAGCAAATATGGGAAGTGTGCTGTAACCATGGCATTCCTCTTATTTATGCATCTAGTGCTGCTACTTATGGAGACGGTTCTCTGGGATTTGAAGATATGCTGGCTGACCCCTCCATTCTTAAGCCCCTAAATCCGTATGGCAGAAGTAAGAATGACTTTGATATATGGGCTTTAAACCAGCCAAGAAAGCCCTATTTCTGGGTAGGACTGAAGTTTTTTAACGTCTACGGGCCTAATGAATACCATAAAAGCCGAATGGCTAGTGTCATTTTTCATGCCTACCACCAAATCCAAAAAACAGGCCAGTTAAAGCTGTTTCGTTCTCATAGAGAAGACTATGCTGACGGAGAGCAAAAGAGGGATTTTATATATGTGAAGGATCTGACTGAAGTGATTCACTTTTTCATGCACCACAGAAAGGACGCAGGCATCTATAACCTGGGGACAGGTCAAGCCAGAACCTTTAATGACCTGGGTAAAAATGTCTTCTTGGCCTTAGACAGGCTACCTGCCATTACTTTTATTGATACGCCAGTAGATATTAGAGATTCTTATCAATACTACACGCAGGCAAACATGGAGAAACTTAGAAAAATCGGGTATGAAAAAGCATTTACTGAGCTGGAGGAAGGCATAGCAGACTATGTTCGTAACTATCTGTTAACAAAAACCTATATGTAAGGAATTGAAACGTTTTGCAGAAATAAATCATATCGATAACTCGTTTTTTCCTTAAATACGTAATAAATAGAAATTATTAGGGAACATCAGCAGTCTTTTTAGTCCCATTTTTAATGATTTCTCGTTCTTATGGGGACTTTCTTCCTGGAAAATAGCAGATAAAAATGATTCCTAAATCAAACTTTATCATTCTATATAAGAAAACTTTTTTGTTGGGGATTTCGTTCGTAAATTTATAGCAGGTTGGCAATTATCTCATTTCTAATGACGCTGGTAAAACTACTTCTCAATTTCAGCCTATTGTTATCACTTCTGATCACGCCTTGTTTGGTGCTGATGGGGTATTGGTATAGGAAGCAGTTTATCCAGAAACTCATGGTTTGGAAAAAGCCTGAGATGGTCATTGTCACCATTATCTTTTCTGTAGCTTCTCTCATTCTTTTCATAGTGGGCGTTTCATGCTTCTTTAGTGCATGGGGATACCTAGAGACCAGGGATGTCCTGGATGTGCACAAGGAAAGATTTTTTGATATTGGGTTGATATGTATGCTGCTCAATGTTTCCCTGTTATTTATTTATAGTGCTCTTAGGTTGCTCTTGGTTCGTATCATTACGGACAAGGGTATAGTGCAGAATGATAAAGTGCTGAGGATACCTGACTACAGAAATACAATAGAATGGCATGAGGTGTCAGACTATTACCTTGTTTCCGACTACCCTAATGTTATCTTTTCGCTCATAATCCAGAAAGAACCCGCAGTTTTTGAACGCATTACGCTAAAAGTACCTGTGTACGTAAGAGATGAGTTCGAAAACCTTCTTGAGACCAAAATGTATAGTGCAAGCGCTATGCGTGCCAGGTCTCAAATTAATAGACATAAATTTTCTGAAAACTAGAACATAACCACACGGCAGATGGCCAACTTATCCCAAGATAAGGATCGCTCCTGGCTTACGATTGGGTTACTGCTTTTATTGGTAAGCGGCATACTATACACCGTCGACTACTTTCGGTCAGACGAGGATATCTCCATGTATGTCCAGCATAAACTTCAAAGAGATTTCGAACAGACCGTCCAGTATTATAATCTGTCAGAAAAAGACAGATATGGATGGGAAAAGTTTTATCACGCCTGTGAACTGTGGTATGATAAGAGCGGCCACCTCACTGACTGGAGTGAAAATCAGTTTCTCCCCCCTCAGGATACCATCTTAAAACTCCGTAGGGTCCCCACAGAAAAGGTAGTTAAATTTCAAAATCAGGCTCATTATCAGATTAGAAAAAAATACGGGGATAGTACCTATATAGCACTTATCCCTATCCATCAATCCTATGAAATCAATAATCAGTTCCTTATCCCTTACATATTTCTGGGTAGGTGGCAGGATGATGCTAGATTTTCTGATCAGGATTTAAGGAATCTGAAGGTAAATATAGACAAGGGAGAAAGGGGCATACAGATTTATGATCCCTACGGCCTTCCTGTATTTTCATTAGAATATCTCCCATTAACTGAATTTAGGAGTGAAATTAGGTATTCGGTACTGCTCCTCCTCATAGGGGGGGTGTTCTGTATCTCTATCTTCCTTAGGCTGTATACGCTAGAGAAATGGAAATACAGGTATGTTATTAACGGAGCCCTATTAGTATCTGTCTTAGGAATACGCTTCCTGATGTGGTTATTAGACCTCCCAGCTAGCTATGTTAACCTAGAACTCTTCAGGCCTGGCGTTCTTTCTTTCCACGAAATATTTGCGCCTTCACTGGGAGACCTGACTATTAATATTCTTACAGCGGTCATCTCTATCTGGATCATCTATACCCATTTTTTCCGGATGATCAATGTTCCCTACAGAAAGATATCCAGGATCAGGATTCTCAAATGGGTAGTGGGAATCTCTACCCTGGTGATTTCCAGTCTTCTCCTGAAGTGGTATGTGGATGTATTCAGCCTGATTACCCAAAACTCTCAGGTAGACATAGAATTCTCCAATATTTTTAAGGCCAATGTCAACTCCTTTCTCATTCTCCTGAATGTAGGAATCTTACTGCTAGGCATTTATCTTATTGTGATCACTCTACTGAAGTATAATGTGATCATGGCCCAGAATGAGATCCAGCGGCCTCAGTTTTTACTAATACATGCACCAGCCATATTCTTCATAAACCTCTATCTTTTTTACGGTAGTGGAAACCTGGTCCCAGTAGCTGTTGTCTGTTCTCTAACCCTGTTTCTCCTGCTCTTAAGTATTCACAGGTATCCAGACGCTACTATCCTGAACCAGGATATAGTGAATTACCTTTTGATCATTTTCACTTTCTCCATGTTAGTGACCTTTAATGTGGTCCAGGGTATTAATCAAACCAATGAGTTTAAGGTAGAACAGATAGCCAAGCAGATACTAGGAAACCAGGAGACCAGTACGCTATTAGCCTTTGACAAGTCCCGGATTGAACTACAGGCTGACTCTGCCCTGGCACGTCGGCAGTTCCGTCTGCTGAGAAATGAAAAATTTGCTAACTGGATTAAGGAAGAATACCTGGACCCTAATTTCAAGGGATTTGAGGTGTGGATGTATCTGTATGATCAGAATGGGAAAAGGATAGATAATAATTCTGAGCGCCCTCCCTCCTTTGGCTTAGAAGCTGATATTTCCCTAGAAGATAGGGCTGAGTCTGTAGTAGGAGCAGAAAACTTCTATCGTCTCCCTAATTTTGAGAATAGGTATGTGGACTTGTATGTAGGAGAAATAGACCTCTCACTTGGTAGATATGGATCTGTCCACATAGTGCTAGAACTTTCTCCTAACAGGCGGGAAACAGAGGGGCTTTATCCCTCTCTCTCTATGGACGAAAAGGTATATTCAGATACTAAGCTGATTAACTCTTTTGATCATGCGGTGTATAGAGATGGGCTACTGTACTACTATAGAGGAGAAACAAACTTTCCCATCTACTTCCCAGACCAGGAAAATATTGAGACTCAATACAGCTTATCCTTACCCGGCTATAATGAACATACGGAGCCGTTAGATGAGCGCAAGCTCGTAGTAGTTAGGTATAAGAAGCCGGGGGTATTTAACATCATTACCCTCTTCTCTTTCATCTTCTACTTCTACTGCTTCAGCACTGTTCTGCTGATTATAGTTCCGGTATATCTATTTAGGACAGCTCATAAGTATAAATTCTCTTATAAAGCGCCCCTAAGGACTAAAATTAGGTATGGACTCCTAATTATCAGTATCCTGCCTATGATCATCATCATCGGCTTCCTTTTCCCATTCATTGGAGAAAGGTATGAGAAACAGGCCCGCTTAGAGCTTAGGGAAGAAGCCTCAAGAATTACTAATCTTGTGGGAGAAGACTATGTCTTTATGAATAATGATGTCCTCAGCAAATATACAAGGTTAAAGGGGTTCAGAAATAGAATTAAAGAGTTGGAACCCATCATCCGAAATGACATCAATGTATTTGATGAGGACGGGAAAAGGATAGCCTCTACCCAGCCCCTTATTTTTGAGACGGGCCTAAGTGGAGACTTGATGAACGCTTCTGCCTTTAAGGAGCTGAAAAAAGGGCAGAAATCTGAAATGGTGGTAAATGAAAAAATTGGGGATCTCAGCTATCTATCTATTTACAGACCTATTATAGGATTAGATGCTCAGCCTATTGGCTACCTAAACGTATCCTACATAGCCAAGCAGGATCAACTGGAGGAACAGATCTTAGACTTCCTGGCTTACATTGCCAATATCTACCTCCTGGTCTTCCTGATGATCAACCTGATTGCGGTAGTCTTATCTAATACCATCACTCAGCCGCTCTCCCTGGTACAGCAGCGTCTGGAATCTACCAAGATAGGGATGGATAATAAGCCAATAGACTATGAGTCAAATGATGAGATAGGAGAAATAGTAGAAGCCTATAATAAGATGGTAACCCAGCTCTCTGATTCAGAGAAAAAGCTGGCCCAAACAGAAAGGGAGATGGCATGGCGCCAAATGGCCCGGCAGGTGGCCCATGAAATCAAAAATCCACTTACTCCTATGCGATTAAGCATCCAACACCTTAGTCGCGCATGGAAGGAAAGGGCTAATAGCCTGGATAAAATGTTCCCCAGGGTAATGAAAACCCTCCTGGTTCAGATAGATACCATGGTACGTATAGCCAACTCATTCTCAGAGTTTGCCAGAATGCCTGATGCCATTAAGAAGAAAGTGCTTCTCAATGAAGTCTTACTGGAAGTAGTAGACCTATACTCCCAGTCAGAGGAGGCCATGTGGTTGATTGACATCGCCCCAGAGAAATTTAGTGTATATGCTGACAGAGACCAGCTATCCAGATGTTTCAATAACATCATTAAGAATGGTATTCAAGCTATAGATGGAGAGGGTATCATGCACATCT
The DNA here is from genome assembly GCA_039026975.1 of Bacteroidota bacterium. Taxonomy (GTDB): domain Bacteria; phylum Bacteroidota; class Bacteroidia; order J057; family J057; genus JBCBKZ01. The sequence goes on from JBCCLI010000061.1 coordinate 11,129, forward strand.
CTATGAAAATTGAAGAAGGTATGGCCTACATAGAAATTAAAGATAACGGAAAGGGAATGTCAGAGGAGGTGCAAGAACGTCTCTTTGAGCCTAGTTTCTCCACTAAAAGTTCAGGAATGGGATTAGGATTGGCCATTGTAAAAAGAATTATTGAAACCAGCGGAGGGAAAATTCACTTTAAAAGCCGCGTAGATGAAGGCACCTCTTTCTATCTGGAATTCCCGGAGGCTTCTTTGGACCCTATGTTTGAAGAAAACGGCCAGGTCTATCTGCCATAAGCACCTGGCTACTGCCAGTAGCTACCTCATGCCACCTGTAAAGGACTAACGTTATACTTTTTCCCATTGGAATTTGCCAATTCTGTTGCTTTCCCTTACGTTTCTTTAATAGACCATTTCTCGGGTATCATTCGGGTTTCTAATGAATAAATGGTCTTTTTATGTGGGCCTGTAGGATTAACATATAGTTGCCTAAGACTGAGCAGGTGTAAAAGAGCTTTGATGACTTGTTTGCCCTTAGAAAAATAAGCGCTAAAAACCCTCCTAACGTTGAGCTTACCCCCAATGCCAGGAGTATTGTTAGACGAGTTCATCTTGACACACCTTCTCTTTTAAAGAATACTACAGGGTAGGTACCTACTTCCGGCCTATACATTTTGGGAAATTGCTTGTGAGATATTGCTGCCTGATACATACCATCATTTGTTTACTGCTAACGACTCATATCGTTAGGGCACAGGATGCTTTTCTCATTAAGGATACCCTTTCTATCAGCAGTCAAAAAGAGGTTACTCTCTCAAAGGGACTTATAGTACCTGGCACAGCAAAGCTTTCTAATGAACAAGGGCAACCCATCCCTACTTCCCAATACACCCTGGACCACTTCCGTGGAATTCTCCTGCCAGATAGCCTGCTCCCATATGGAAACTACCTTCTTACATATAGGATTCAGACCTTTACCCCTGATTCTATTCTCACTGCTAATCAGGCTAAACAAACCATTCTCACTCAGGATACCCTCCAACAGCTCTTTATTTTTCCAGAAGAGACTGATAAAAAAGATAACTTTTGGCATTCTTCTGATATTCGTAAAACGGGCAGTATTACCAGAGGTATAGTGGCTGGGAATAATAGAAGTACAGCTGTTACCAGTGGATTAAGATTAAACCTGGAAGGTGAACTGGGGGATGGCCTTCAGATAGTGGGAAACATTACTGATGAGAATATACCTGTACAGCCTGATGGTACTACCCAGGAAATTTCAGATTTTGATCGCATTTTTATCCAGCTAAGGAAAAATCCCTACTACGTAACCATGGGGGATTTTGAATCCAGCCAAAAGAACACCCGCTTTGGTAATTTCTACCGAAATGTTCAAGGGGTAGAAGTGGGAATTGACCATGATCAACACCAAGCCTCTCTTAGCGGTGCCATAGCTAAGGGGAAATTCCACACTAACAGCTTTATAGGCCAGGAAGGCGTTTCAGGCCCCTACAGGTTAAGGGGAAGAAATGGAGAACGCTTTTTCTTTGTATTAGCAGGTAGTGAACGGGTATACCTAAATGGTAAGCTTCTTAAAAGGGGGGCCACTAATGACTACATCATAGACTATAACAGAGCTGAGGTTTCTTTTACCGCCAAACATGTGATCAGCAGTGCCTCTAGAATTGTGGTAGACTTTGAGTATAATGATAGATACTACAATAGATCATTCTTAAGTGGTAAGTGGAGATACCAGTCTGCTAATGAAAAATGGAAGGTACAAGTTTCCTACGCTCGTGAAGCAGATAATCCCAATGCCCCATTCTCCGATACAGACGCTTTTTCTGAGGTGAAAGATACATTAGAACAGGTGGGGGATAATACGGATAGAGCTACTACTTCAGCTATCCGACAAGTAGGTTATGATCCAGACCAGATTAGGTATGCACGTGTAGATACGATAGTTAATGGGGTAGCCTTTGAAAGATATATTTTCTCAAACGAGCCCATAAGCGCTACTTATGAAATAAGCTTCTCTTTTGTAGGAGAAGGGCAAGGCCACTATGTCAGAATTCATGATGGCTTTAACCATGCCGTTTATGAGTGGGTAGGGCCAGATGAAAACGGACAGCTGAAGGGGGACTATGAACCTTCCAGGCAGTGGGTGCTCCCCAGGCTGCTTCAGGTTATGAATGCGAAGGCTTCTTACCAGCTCACCCCTAACATGCAGCTGTACACGGAGCAGTCTGTAAGTCATGATGATAATAATAGGTTGTCCCTCCTAGATGATCAAGATAACTGGGGCTGGGCGCAGATAAGTGGAATAAAAGGTGAAAAAGTACCCTTGGGAAAAACTATCAAGCTAGACTGGAATGTCTCCCACCAAATGGTACAGAAACGCTACCGTAACATTGATAGAATTTATCAGGCTGAATACAACCGCATATGGGCTCTGGATACCACTACCCTGCTTACCAATGAGCATATCACGGACGTACAACTGGGCTTACAGCTAGGTGAATTTATACGGCTAGAAAGTCAGAACGGTTGGCGTAGTGTAGGACAGGGCCAGAAAGCCTTTAGGCAGGTATATACCGTCAAAAGTTCTCACAGCAAAAGCCTGGAAGGGTATTTCTCCTTTACGAGAATAGAAAATAAGCAATCTTCCCTTAACCGCTCCATAGACTGGAAGAGGTATGAGGGGGACATTTTCAGGTACTTGGGACCGCTTAAGCTAGGGACGCAAATTTGGATAGAGGACAGAAGGGATGAGCGAGGGGATACCCTCTCCCAACAAACCTTCACTTTTACAGATCTCAAGCCCTACCTATCCTTTGAGAGTAAAAAGCTTCAATATGAGGTTTCTTATAATTATAGATGGGAAGAAGGAACAGCACTTAACACCCTCAGACCTAAATCTGAAGCACATACTTTCTACACTACCACCAGATGGCAACCTCTAAAGGGTTGGAATATCAGTCAGAATACTTCTTACAGAAAATTCCGGGTACAAGACTCCCTATTTAAGAGCCAGAACCTTCAGGATGCTAATATCTTCACAGGAAGACTCATGTCTAACTGGCGAGTTCCTAACAACCTCTTCCAGGGAAACTTGCTGTATGAACTCACCTCAGAGCAGGTATCACGTAGGGAGGTACGCTACCTGGAGGTAAACACAGGGCAGGGGCAATACATATGGGAAGATTTTAATGAAAATGGAATTCAGGAGCTAGATGAATTTCAAATATCTGTAAATCCCCTGATTGCTAATTATGTGAGGGTGAGCTTGCCCTCCCGCCAGCTATTCCCCTCTACACGTGTCAGCCTGAGTGGAAATATTAAATGGAACTTTCAGGCTCTTAAGCTGAAGAAGAAAAATCTATTCAATACTATTCTCAAAGAAACACGATTAATTACTCGCTTTAGGCTCACCCAACAGCAGGAAAGAGAAAACGCACTGTCCAATTATCTGATCAGTTTGAATACGCTTGAGGATGATACTACAGTCATCCAAGCCAATCAATTCTTCCGGCAAGATGTTATTTTCTTTCAAAATGATGCTTTTGGGGACATCCGATTATTTTATCAGAACCAACAATCCAAACTATTCCTGGAAAGCGGAAATGAGTTCAGGAAAGTATCCTTCATAGGCATAAAACCCCGGATTAACTTTGATAGAAATAAAAGCCTGGAAGTGGAATCCAGCTTAGGAAGGCGAATTTCTAAAGCTGACAGCTTCAGAAATCGTAGCTTTAATATTCAATTCTGGGAAATGAAGCCCTACATGAACTTTCAATTCAGCCAAAAACTTAGGCTATCAATAGGGTATGAGTTTAAACACAAGGAAAATTTAAATAAAAATGAGAGTGAACTTACTCGTATCCAGCTACATAAAGTAGTATCTGAACTTAGATGGAACCTGAAAGAAAGAAATACGCTTTTTGCCAGCTTAAATCTAATTCAGGTGAATGAAATTGGCGAAATTCAGGCAAATACGGCATACGAATTGAGAGAAGGACTACAAAAGGGGAGAAATGTAGTAGGGCAAATGGTTTTTTCGGTGTTTCTAAAGAAGAATTTGGAGTTAAATTTGAGTTATGATGGGAGAATATCTGAAGTACAAGCTGTCATACACTCAGGTAAGATACAACTGAGGGCTTATTTTTAGAACATGCTAAATCATCCATAATTACGTTATTTTCTTACATGGAGTGAGATTTTACCCTTTTTAGAAATAGTAAATTATGTCGTAGTTTTATCATCATTGATGATACGATTCAATTAACGTGTTCTTCAAATCGCCTATTGATGAAAAGTGTATTTCTGTTGTTGGGAGCTGTGATTTTTTCCTACTTGCTTAATAATATTCTCCTAAAGTTTTCCCATAATTTCGGTGTAGATAGTAGATCTTCTAAAAACTTAATCAGGTGGAGTACGGCTAAAAAACCTACCACTGGTGGTATCTCTTTTTTTATCACCTTTTTGTTAGGGTTTATTATTCTCCTCATTCAAAATCCAGAAAGTACTGCCTCCAGTGATACTAATTTAGCCCTCCTTATTACTGCCACCTTGGCGTTCATCATAGGGTTTGCAGATGACGCTTATGGTACGCACCCTCTTTCAAAGTTTTTAGGGCAGGTAATGTGTGGGGTTATTCTCATTTACTTCGGGATCTCTATTCAGTTCTTCCAGCATTGGAATCCAGCCTATTACCTACTGGATTACTTTCTGACAATATTCTGGGTGGTTGGCCTGATGAACAGCCTAAATATGTTAGATAATATGGATGGGGTTACCACCACCATAGCGTTATCTATTTTAATGGTTAGTGCTGCTATGATGGTATTAACTGAAGGTATTTCTAATATGTTCTATATCCTTATTGCAGTGGCTGGAAGCTTCATTGGATTTCTCTTTCTTAACTGGAAACCTGCCAAGATTTATATGGGAGACACAGGGAGCATGTTTATAGGATTACTCATGGCATTCGTGGGCATAAAATACTTCTGGAATATTCCCCTCGGTACAGACAGTCTATCTATAGTAAGAAGCAGCCTAATTCCTTTATTGGTCTTCATTGTTCCTATTATGGATACGTCTATGGTAACTTTTGCCAGGCTATCCAGAGGCTCATCCCCCTTTGTGGGTGGAAAAGACCACCTTACTCACAACTTAACCAGGGTAGGCATAGCTGAGCAGTGGGTACCCGTGACACTGGGAATCGTATCCATTATTTCAGGCTCTTTAGCCATATTCATCTTCCGTCAAGTTCCAGACTGGGACCCTGTATATTCCATGCTATTTTCCTTCTATCCCATCATTGTGTGTTCTCTATTTACCACGCTGTACCTACAAGGAACCAGAAATGGAAAGATCAGAGCTATGCTGGAAGAACAGGAGCAAAATTCTCTTAATAAGTTGACGGAAAAGCAGGCTGTAGAACTAAAGATCAAGTCTTGACCTAGCAGTTGAAAATCCTCTATTTACAGCAACAACTCATCATTTCGGATATACATGCCGGCAATGATAGATGTATATATTTTGCTAGTAGATGGGCTCGTGAAGGCATAGAGGTACATTTCATTTCTACTATTCCCCCTACCCTTCATGCTGACCAAGATCCTACTCCCCCTCATATTCCAGGAGTTAACATTCATAGGGTGGAAACGGCCTATGCACACAGCATGGGGTTTCTTCGCCGTATCCTTTCCTTCCTCAGCTTTTCATGGAAAGCATGGCGCATAGGGAAAACCCTGAAGGATATTGACCTTGTGCTGGCCTATACGGCCCCCCCTACAGTAGCGGAAATAGGAAGGAGACTAGCCGCTTACCACCATGTACCTTTTTACCTAGAAGTGGCAGATGTATGGCCGGATGTACCCATAGGCATGGGGCTCCTTCCCTTTCCACCCTTAGCTAACTACCTTCTCAAAAGAATGAATCGTATCTACGGGGAAGCTAACTGTGTATTTACCTTTTCAGAGGATATGAGAAATATGATTCTCGAACATGTACCTACTCACACCTGTGTGGAGGTCATTCACAATGGAGCTGACCCTAAGTTTTACGAGATTCCTCAGAAAAGGAGCGAGACCACTCCAGTTCGACTTTTGTACATAGGTACCTTAGGAATGGCTAATCAGCTCACGCAGCTAGTAGATACCCTGAAACTCATTCCAGAGGAAGTAAGAGAACGCTTAGAAATTCTGGTAGTAGGATCCGGAAATGAAGAAAAAGCCCTCCAGGATAAAGCTGCAGCATTCTCAAACATTTATCTATATCCTAGCTGTACACGTGCAGAGGTTCACACCTGGCTAGAGAAAGCAGATATAGGGCTGAGTATGTTTGCCCCTTACCCCATTCTGGCTAGCAATAGCGCCACCAAATTCTTTGATTACCTAGCAGCAGGTTTACCCGTTTTACTGAATTACGAGGGTTGGCAAGCCACCTACCTAAATGAATACCAATGTGGGCTTCCTTCTCCCCAGGGAGATCCCCAAGCTTTAGCTGATAACTTGCAGCAGCTTGTACTACAGCCTGAATTAAGAAAACGTATGGGGGAGAATAGTCGTAGGTTAGCCCAACAAAAATTTGATAGAGATAAGCTAGCAGCTTTTATGCTTGAGAATATGAAACCTGGTATTAAGGACGAACAGACAAGCTACTAGTGCTTGCAAAGGCTTCCGTAATAGGTTCTAAGACTAATGAAGGGAAGATGCCAAACAGGAGAATCAATATCACTAGTAACGCAGCCCCAATAATTGGGATACTGGAGGTACTTGGTTGTAAATGGGAATCTGTTTTTCCTTCAGAGAACATCACCACAATTAGCCTGATGTAATAGTAAGCGCCTATCACTGAGCTTAAAATTCCAATAACAGCTAATAATACTAGCTCCGCTCTCAAGGCTGAAATAAAGATGTAGTATTTACTCATAAATCCTGCCAGCGGAGGGATACCTGCTAATGAGAACAAGAAGATGGAAAATATCCCGGCTAATACTGGATGTTTCAGCCCTAGTCCCCGCCAACTCTCTATCTCTGTATCTGCAAAGCTGGTTTCAGCCATACCTACCACGCCAAATGCCCCAATATTCATCAAGCTGTAGATAAACATGTAGAAGATAGCAGCCATAAAACCCACTTCTCCTGCACATAAGCCCAGCAGCACATATCCCGCATGGGCAATGCTGGAATAAGCCAGCATTCTCTTGATATTCTCTTGCCTTGCAGCTACTATATTTCCATAGATCATGGTGAGAACAGCAATGATAGCCATCAGGGTCACTATCTTCTCATATTGAACTAGCGTTCCATTCTCATAGCGTATTAAGTTAACCTCTAACAAAAAGTTACCTAAGGCCACAAAGGCAGCCATTTTCCCTCCTGTAGCCATAAAACCTGCTAAGGGAGTGGGTGTTCCAATGTACACGTCAGGTGTCCAATTGTGAAAAGGAAAGGCCGCCACTTTGAATAAATATCCCACCAATAGAAGGGTGGCTCCAGTAAGGAAGAGGAGTTCATTCTCCTGAAAAAGATATATGCTCTCTGATAATCTTTGGAAATTAGTAGTGCCACTAATGCCATAGATGAGGGAAATTCCAAAAAGTAAAAAGGCGGAGGCAAAAGCCCCTAGAAGAAAATATTTTAATCCACTCTCATTAGACTTCACATCTCTTTTAAAGAAGGCAGCAAAAATGTACAGGCAAATAGACATAGTCTCCAAGCCAATGAAAGTCATGATCAAGTCATTAGCATTGGCGAAGAGTATCATCCCTATCAAGGCAAATACAATTAGCGCATATACATCATAAAGCGGCAGCTCTTTTCTACCTAAATAATCTTGTACAAAGAATAACACACCTAAGGCGGTAACTGAAAGAAAGACCTGGACCATAGCTGACAGGCCGCCTACTTTCATCATACCAGTAAAGGCGGTTAGGTTACCAAGGTGAATCTGCTGAAAGGAAATGGCACCCGCAATGATTACCCCTGCTCCAGCAACCCAGGGCAATGCCTTATATTGACGAAAAGCATCAAGGAGCATGAGCACCAAGCCTGAGAACAACAATACCAGAATAGGTGCTACAAGTTGGGTATCTGTACCTAAAGATGTTACGTCAAAAGTCATAAATGTCTGTTGCCTGTGATGATATAGGCTTCATTCAGCGCGTACCTAAAATCCGGCATAAATTAGTATAAAGGCTAAGAGTTTCAAAGGAAGGAAAAGGATTATTGTAGGGCATGGGTAAAACCACAGGCCTACCTAAAGAACCCTTTTCAGAAATATCTATAGCCACCTAAAAATGGATGGCCTATTGTAGCCAGCCACGGGCACCTGAGGCTAAAGTGCTTTCAAAAGCTTCTATTTGTTTTTTCATTTCTTCTGACCTCACTGCCTCAACTTGTATAAGATTATAGGCCTCCCCCCCATCTGTGTGGATATTGTATAGAAAAGGCCCTTCTTTTCCCTTCTCAAGAATGGAATACTCTTGGGTAATTCTCCCTGTTCTATGCGGAATATGGTACTTAAAGTCTCCACTCCTAAGGGCTAAGACTTCCTCCTGCCAAAAGAAATAAATATTTCTATCAGCTATAGGGGTCTCCTCAGTCTCTGTAAAGAGAGGGAGTAGGTTTTTCCCATCTATGATTCTGTCAGTTGGGCTTGAAATCCCTACCAGAGTAAGCAAGGTAGGAAACAGGTCTATTGAAGACACTGGTTGTGTTATCCTATGCTGAGTAGGCTGTAGCCTAGGGGCCCACACAATGAGAGGTACCCTTACGCCCCCTTCAAAAACTTCATGCTTACGTCCTCTTAGTCCACCGGTACTTCCCTGATTATCAGGACCATTATCTGAGGTAATAAGGATGATGGTGTTATCCTGCTTCCCACTGGCTATGACAGCTTCCCATACCTTTTGGATGCTCTTATCTAATTCTTCAACTACATCTCCGTAAGTTCCTCCCTTAGATTTTTCAATAGTAGCTACTTCATACAGGGGCGCATGTGGAAAGGAATGAGCCAGATAGAGAAAGAAAGGTGATTCTTTTTGTTCTCCTATAAAGGATACTGCCTCTTTTGTATAACTATCTATTAGCTTAGTTGCATCCAGGGGATGTTCCAAAATGATCTCATCATTTCTATACAAATGCATAGGCTCCATGTCATGACTCACATGTACCCCCAGAAAGTTATCAAAGCCAAAATTAGTGGGTAAGTGAGGGGCTTTATCCCCAAGGTGCCACTTCCCTATCAGAGAAGTAGCATAGCCTGCTTCTTTTAAAGGCTCTGCCAGGGTGATTTCATCTTCCATGAGTCCCTGAGCCACATTTACAGCTTTTTGGTAGGTGGTGGTTAGTCCTTCTCCGGGAAAAAGACTTCTGGTAACGCCCGTCCTAATAGGATAGCGGCCTGTCAATAGGGCAGCCCTGGCGGGAGAACTCTCAGGAGAGACGGTATAAAACTGCTCAAATACCATTCCTTGCTTAGCTAAGGTATCTATGGTAGGAGTTTGGATAGCGCTATTTCCATAGGCCCCTATATCTCCATATCCCAAATCATCCATGACTATTAAGATGATATTAGGAGGTCCTAGGACTGTTTCCACTTTCTTAGGCGCTTGGGGGATCAGGCTATCAGGTAGGGTTTTAGCTATTAAAGAATCACCTCCTACCCTGGCAGTGGAATCAGCTTCTGGCACCAGGGTACGAGTAACCGGAATATAGGCTACCAAGGTATCAGGTGAGGGACTTTCTATAGAAGCTAGGTACTCTTTCTTGCTGGCCACCTTCTCAGCTTTGGGAGGCTCATAGTAAAACTTCCCCTGAATAAACTTAAAGACCACAAAGCCTATCAATCCCACAATGGCGATACGGATCAACCATTTCCAAAACAGTCCCAGATTCTTGAAAAATTTCTTCATCGCATTCGATTTTATACAATATCGTAAAAGTCCGTAGGGATTCCATAAGCTTTTAGCAGCTTAGGAGATGATGTTAGGACATCCACAATACGAATATGTCACAGGAGGAGTTTGGGAGGGAGAATAAATTAAGCCTTCCTTCAGAAAGCTTCCTCTACGGGACTTACATCTGATACTACCCTCCTCCGCTGAACTAGTTTATAAACAAACACCAGCAAAAACTCTATTCCGATGCAGACAGAAATAGCTCCTGCTATGGAGCCATCTACCCATACTGCTAGAAAAAACCCACAAACAGAGGCGAGTATTCCCAGTCCTACTGAGAGGAAGATCATATAATGGAGTTGCCTGGTGAGGAGGAATGCTGTGGCAGCAGGCCCTATGATAAAGGCTACTACGAGAATAGCTCCTACAGATTCAAAGGTGAGCACTGTAGTCAGGGAGACCATACTCATGAGGAGGTAATGCCAAAACACGGTAGAAAGGCCAATGGAAGCCGCATATACCGGATCAAAGCTGGTCAGCTTGAAAGCCTTAAATCCTGTGATCACCACTGCCAGAATAATGGTTAATAAACCCATAAGTCGCCAAACGGCAATGGGTCCCATATCCCGTCCTGAGGATAATACCCAGGTTTCCAGGGGTACATAAGCTATTTCTCCATATAAAACGCAGTCCTGATCTATGTCCACACTACCAGCATATGCTGAGATGAGAATAACGCCGAATGCAAATAGCCCTGTAAATGCAATACCAATAGCTGCATCTGACTGTAATCTGGCCTTTTCATGTAGCAGCTCTATAAGAACTGTGGTGAGCATCCCCACTATAGCTGCCCCTACCAGCATAGGAAGTTCTGCCCGAGACTGGGCCACAAAATAGGCTATCACTATTCCCGGAAGTACGGCATGGGAAATAGCGTCTGCTACCATAGTCATTTTCCTTAGAAGCAGAAAGCAGCCCAGTATCCCACATGAGGTGGAAACCAATATAGCTGTCAATATGATCCAAAATCCATCCATCAATCTTTTCTGTAAGGAATAGGAGAAGCATGGGGATCCTCAGTAGGATAGGCCAACTGATACTCCAACTCCTTTTCTATTTCAGGGGTAATTACGTGTTCCATAGCTTCTGCATTATCATGCACATGATCAGCTGGGAGTTTCATGTAGGTAGCAAGATATACCTCCCATAGTCTGTGAATTCTTACCACTCTTTTCCCTTCTTCCTTCCCTCCTTCTGTAAACTTGACTCCTCCAGCGGTAAGGTTCACCCAACCTTTTTTCACAAGTTGCTTGATGCCCTGCACTAATTTCTTTCTGGGGATCTGTCTCCTTTCTTGAAGTTGAGGAAGGGTATACTCACGGAAGAAATCCTGCTTAGGTTCTCCAAGATGGTACATACACTTAAGAATATTTTCTTCCAGCATCTTGCGGGTATGCTGATAATTCTTCCACAACCGCCTGATATACCCATTCTCCAATCCTACTAAGACGGACATTACTGCCAGAAAGGAGAGTATGGCTACCACCCAAGGTCCAGTAGGCATTTTGGGAAGGGTGTAGGAAATAAAGGCTCCTACTATTCCGGCTACAGAGGCGAAAATAGCAGCTAGCAGCAACATCCGTCCCAGTTTCCTGGTCCAGTATCTGGCAGCCGTTGCCGGCGCTATAAGTAGGGCTGACATCAGTACTACCCCAACTGCTTGAACGCCTAGGGCTATGGCCATCACCGTCAAGAAAGAGACCAAGAGATCCCATAGCTTGACATTGATTCCTATGGCTTGGGCAAACATGGGATCAAAGATGACCAACTTCAGCGGTTTATAGCTCAGCGTAATGACCAG
>JBCCLI010000062.1:0-22718 GCA_039026975.1 Bacteroidota bacterium
AAAATCCATGATACTAACAACTGGCATAAGCTAGTCCGGCCAAATACCAAGATGTTGATTGTTGAGACCCCTTCTAATCCAGCTATAGACCTGCTGGATTTGGCATGGCTGGGAGAATTTACACGTGAACACGATCTTATCTTGGTAGTAGATAACTGTTTTGCTACCCCATACCTACAGCAGCCAATAGCCTATGGGGTGGATCTGGTCCTCCACTCAGCTACTAAATATATAGACGGTCAGGGGAGAGTGCTGGGCGGACTGATTGCTGGAAGAAAAGAGTTAGTAGAGGAACTCAAAGTATTTGCACGTCATGCGGGGCCAGCTCTCTCTCCCTTTAACAGCTGGGTGCTCTCTAAAAGCCTGGAAACCCTCGCCTTGAGAATGGATAAACACTGCCAGAATGCGCTGCAGGTAGCTGAGTGGCTGCATGCTTATCCAGAGGTGGATTTTGTGAAGTACCCTTTCCACCCCTCCCATCCCCAGTTTGACCTGGCGAAGCGGCAAATGCGGGCGGGAGGAGGCGTACTCTCCTTCCAGATTAAAGGAGGCCTTGAAAGGGGAAGGCAGTTCCTGGATTCCTTGAAGATGGCTTCACTGAGCGCCAACCTAGGAGATTCCCGTACCATAGCTACTCATCCTGCTTCTACTACCCACAGGAAGCTGACCGCAGAACAACAGGCTGAGGTAGGGATTACGCCTGGCCTAATCCGTATCTCTGTGGGGCTGGAACATCCTCAAGATATTATCAAAGACCTGGAACAGGCCTTTGAACATGCGTATCCAACCTTACCCTTGCATACCTAGGGGATTCAGTTAGATTAGATCATAAAAAAAGCGACCTCCGATTGAAGGTCGCTTTTTTATTAAGATTACTATTTAACTAGTATCCAGGGTTTTGAACCAGGTTACTGTTAGCATCTATATCTCTCTGAGGAACAGGCCATACCAGGTTATCTGCACCAGAAGGAGAAGACGCGCGGTCATTCACCATAGGTCTACCCAGGCGATTCAGATCATGGAAACGGTTTCCTTCCCATGCTAGCTCTACCTGACGCTCCAGGATGATAGCTTCAATCAGTTCATCAGCAGAAGCAAAGTCTCCTACTACGTAAGAAACATAAGCAGAAGCATCTCCTTCAGCTCCACCAGCATCTATTGTGCGAATGGCTCTGTTTCTGATCTCGTTCAGTAAGTCAACAGACTCAGCATTTACTCCACCTGTACGAGCTAAGGCTTCAGCACGCATAAGGAGGATCTCAGCTAGACGGAAAACAGGTGCATCATCATCATTATTCACAAATCCTTCATACTTCTCAATGTTGAAAGTATCATTGATAGTGAACTGGCTTACGCGGAGGTCAGCTAATGAGAATCCAGCTCCAGTAGCCAAGTCTGCCTGACGTGCAGGGACTATCTGGTTGTAAGCAACCTTTAGGGGCTCACTCACTATTACGTCTCCTCCACGTCCTTGTAGGTTATGGAAGGTAGGTAAAGATCCATTTACACCAGGATTATCCTGAGAAGTGTGAGCTATTTCAAAGATAGACTCAGAAGAACCTTCATTAGTGAAGAATTCCGCAGGAGTAGGAGTCAGTGTGAAGGGACCAGCAATTACCTGAGACGCAAAGTTAGCAGCAGCAGCGTAATCTCTCTGCTGGAATGCAATCTCTGCTAAGTAAGCCAATGCAGCAAAACGAGTAGCTCTACCAGAACCATTGGCATCTGGAAGTAGGCTAGCAGCTTCAGTAAAGTCAGATACTGCCTGCGCATATACTTCTGCCACAGTAGCTCTGGATGGGAAAACCACATCTCCAGAAGTAGAGGTTCCCATGGTTACGATGGGTACTCCCAAGTCAGAAGTAGAAGAACCACCCCATGGTTTTCCGTAGAAACGTACCATTTCAAAGTAAGCCATTCCTCTGAGGAATAGTCCCTCACCCCTTATACGTGGACCGGCATCAGCTATGGCAGCATCAGTTATATTAGGAATAGCTTCTAGCACTAGGTTTACATCATTAATAGCACGGTAGCTATTTCTCCAAAGTCCTGCAATTTCTCCATTATCAGAAGTAATAGCATGTCTGGAAATATCTATCATAGAAGGGAAAGACCCTCTCCATGCACCATTATCAGCCATAATATCACCGACGAAACTCATATTACAACCCATAAAATCTGATTGCTGGGCTGCATTATAGGCACCTGTTAGCGCCGTCTCTAAGTCTTGGGTGGAAGCAAACACCGCATCAGTCGATAGAGACTGCTGTGGCTGCTCTTCTAATTGCTCTTCACAAGCTACGGCAAAGAGAGCCAGCAGCATGGTGAATAACATATATTTATTGAACTTTATCATTGTTACTGAAATTTACTTGGATGTGAATTAGAAGGTTACATTAGCACCAAATACAACTTGACGAGACTGCGCACGGTTAAAGAAGGTTACCCCTTGAGTGGCTGTACCAGCACCTGCTCTTGTAGTCTCAGGATCCAATCCTTTATAGTCTGTAATTGTGATTAGGTTATACCCAGTAGCGTATAATCTTAGGTTTACATCTCCAGTCCACTTCCTTGGGAATGTGTAAGCAAGTGTAGTGGTCTTTAGACGCCAGAAAGATCCATCATCTAGGTAACGGGTAGAGTGCTGTGCACCGTTATTAGAAAACCTTCTAGCCTGTGGTACATCTGAATCAGGATTCTCAGGAGTCCAAGCATCTAGCTGACTTCTTAGCTGGTTCCATACAGAACCTAAGTTAGATTCATTAAATCTACCTTCAGAACGATAGATGTTGTTTCCTTGAGAGAACTGCCAGAAAGCAGAAAGAGATATTCCTTTGTAAGAGAAATTATTAGTGATCCCTCCATAATAATCTGGAAACTGCGAACCTAAAATTCTTCTATTAGCTAGAGAATAAGCAGAAGAAGCGTCAGCACGGTTTCCTTCAGCATCCAAAGAGAAGTAAAGACCATCTCCATTAGTTCTATCTACACCGCCAAATTCTACCAGGTAGAAAGCACCCAGCTCTTCTCCTTCTCTGTAAATCTGCTGTCCGGTGATGATATCATCAGCTACTCCGTCTCCATCATTATCTGGAAGACTGATCACTTCATTTTCAATAGTAGCTACATTAGCCACAATGTTCCACTTGAAATCTCCATCAAGAACATCAGCAGATAATTCAAGCTCTATACCTGCATTACGAATCTCACCCGTATTAGTAGTTATTACTGGGTTAGCCGTAGCAGGGGCTATACCCGTAGTAAGTGGCTGAGGAATATCAAATAGAAGTCCTTCAGTGTTCTTAATAAAGTACCCCAAGGTACCACTTACGCGGTTATTGAATAATCCGAACTCAACAGCAATATCTAGCTGTGCTGTTTCTTCCCAGCTCAACTCTTGGTTTGAAAGACTGGCTACCTCATACCCGGGAAGTGCATTGTAGTCTCTACCAAAAGCTACCAGACCAGCAGCATCAAAGTTTCCAATCTCAGCATTACCTGTAAGACCATAGCTCGCACGTAGCTTCAAGAAGCTAACAGCACTATTATTAGCTAGGAAAGCTTCATCAGAGATGATCCATGCAGCAGAAGCAGCAGGGAAGAATCCATAACGGTTATCAGCACCAAAACGTGAAGAACCGTTATAAGAACCTACTACGGAGAAGAGGTATTTTCCGTCATAAGCGTAGTTAGCGCGGAAGAAGTTATTCTGGAAAGAAAATCTAGTTCCGTTTCCACCACCACCTGTAATTTCAGCAGCAGAGTTCAAGGTTAATAGACGGTTATCTGCAAATGTGTTACCATCTACATCAATCTCTTCAAACTCAGAACGCTGGAAGTTAGATCCTAACGTTAGCTTTAATCCGTGTGAACCAAAGGTATTGGTATAGGTAAAGAAACCCGTAACAGTATTGTTCAAGCGCTGCCCGTTATCAGCAGATCCAGCTCCGATAGGGAAACCATCAGTAGTGATATCAGAAGCCTTGTTAGTTTCAAATACCTGTGTAAACTCAGTACCTAATTCAGTTCTGAAATTTAAGTTATCCAGGATATCCCAGCTCATGTAAATATTACTTAGTAACTGGGTACTTGTGGTTACTATTTTCTGACCAAGTAGGTTAGAAAGAGGAGTTCCATTAAATGGGCCTACATCAAATAAAGGATCTCCGTTATCATCTACAGACTCCACATCTGGATAGATAAGAGCAGCATATGTAATAGGAGAAGCCACATTATTTTCCTCATTTTGTCTACGGTTACGTACACGTGAAGGACTAAGGCTAATTCCCACTTTCAGCTTATCATTTACCTGCTGGTCAATGTTAGCTCTTAAGGACATTCTACGAAGATTGGTGGTTCTTACATATCCATCCTCGTTTCTGTAGGTAGCAGAGAAGAAGTAAGACGTTTTTCCACTCGTTCCGCTTATACTTGCATTAGCTTCTTGAAGAAAGGCAGTTTGAAGGACGAGATCTTGCCAGTCAGTATCAGGACCGTTTACATCTCTTCTTACAGATGATCCTACCGCTTCAGCAGCCCGGTTAGTCAATTCAGCATATTCTGGACCTGTTAGCATGTCATAGGTCTCAGTAGCCTCAGAGAATCCAGCATAGTAGTTTAAGCTAACCTTAGCTTTTCCGGGTTGTCCTCTTTTAGTAGTAATCTGAATAACCCCGTTAGAAGCACGTGCTCCATAAATGGCTGTTGCAGCAGCATCTTTTAGCACTTCTACAGACTGGATATCTGCTGGGTTAATGTTAAGTAGTGGGTTACCACCACCTACTGTACCGAGGGCATTATTTGAGGCAAGACCTTCCAGGATAATACCATCTACTACGTAGAGTGGCTGGTTATTAGCGTTTATAGACGCAATACCACGCACACGTACATTGATGGCGGAACCTAGTGTTCCTGAGTTAGCAGCAATATTTACCCCTGCTAACCTTCCCTGGAGCGCACTTTCCAGCGCATTCACGGGAGCTTCTCTAATTTCCTCTTCTCCAACTTTTACAATAGAACTGGTTAGGTTTCTTCTTGTCTGCGTACCATAACCCGTTACAATCACTTCTTCTAGCTGGAGAGGATCATTTCCTAGTGTTACATTAATAACTGAGCGGCCATCAATGGCTACTTCTTGTGAGGCTCTTCCTACCAGTGAATAGAGTAACATTTCACCAGATGCAGGAACCTCTAAAGAGTAATCACCTTGCGCATCAGTAAAAATGCCTATGGTTGTTCCTTTTACCAGGACAGCAACACCTTCTAAAGGAGTGCCATTTTCATCTGAGACTTTTCCTGAGATTACGCTTTGCGCATGTGTTACTCCCAAGGAAATGAAACAGACGACCACCATTAATAGAAGTCTTTTCATTAATTAAGGCTTTTAAGTTTGACGTTAGTTCAAATAGAAAAATTAGTACACCCCTGATGAATATTCACCCGGGGATCTCTTTATACTCTTATATAAAATTGTAATTGTGAAAAGGTGTATGGAAGAGGATGTCTACACACCACTATAGTCAGGCGTTCAGTGTTTAAACACTGACTGTCTATAGGTTTGGTAATTGGCTGTACAGATAAGTGTATCAGTCTCCTCATATTTACCTTATCGCCTTAGGTTTACAAACTTTTCAGCGAGGCAATCTTAAAAACGGGCTGAAAGAAAAACAACTTATCAGAAGAAATTCTTGAAGATTTCTGCCCACAGAAGCTTAGCTGAGTTAAGTTGACGTTCAGTAAGTTAGAACCATTATCAGTATCAATTGGTTGCCAAAACAACTAAAAAATAATGGATTTTTTCTTAGAGAAATTCCTAATCAGAAATACTTATATATATGATTTTTTGGATAAGTTATCATATCTATAAATGCAAATAGTAGTTTATATAGAAATGTTAAGAAAACGTTAAAAAAAATATGGAAATATTATTTCACCTTAACATATCTTAATATGTTTGTCCAAAAAAAGAGTCAGCTTCTGTAAGCTATTTTTGACACTTACAAAACCTGACTCCCGAGTAAGAATTTGCTTACATGTTAATTAAGCAAACTGTCCCTCTAACTTGGAAGCAATCTTTGACTTAGGAGCTGCCCCCACTAGTTCGTCTACTTTCTTACCGTTATTAAAAACGAGTAAGGCTGGGATACCAGTGATTCCGTATTTGATAGATAGATCCCGATTTGCATCAACGTCTACTTTACCAATAACGGCCTTCCCGTCATACTCCCCTGCCAATTCTTCAATAACTGGAGCTATAGCCCTACATGGACCGCACCAGGCTGCCCAAAAGTCTACTAACACCGGTTTATCAGAATTAAGCACTGTCTCCTCAAAGTTCGCTTCAGTGATTTCAATTGGTTTTGCCATATTAAACAGTTTCAATTATAACGACTTGAATATGCAAAAGTTTTTGTTCAATTCTCATTGACTTGAACACTAACTCGTGTGCATCTCCCTGACCCTATCAAGTAATGAAAGATTAGGAGGTTAAAATGTAACTTTTATAAAGGTAATGTGTGGAATTCAACATATTTATCATCTAGGAGACATCTTAATCAGATAGAAGATAGCCCTTGTTCCCCTCTCATAAGACCCCAAGACATATGAAGAAAATGGTAAGTACCTGACTATCAGTATACTATAATTATTGTAAATTTTATGGCTTGTAAATTTATCTTTTGGCACAAAAATTGAACAAGTGTTCATGTCTGGTAAGATATCCGAATAGATTAACACATTTCCGGTGCTTACAGGCATAAAAGTTGTTCTTTAGGTATGCAGGAGAATAGTCGTCCTAATACTGAACAAAAGACTATTTATAATTGATAGCCAACTTATGATCAGACAAGACATCATAATCTGGCCATATTAATATGCCAGCATTAACCCTTGCTTCAAGAAGAAAATTCTACCATTGACTCGAGGTCGCGAACAGCATGTAACTTATGTGAACTCGCGTACATAAGCTAAAGATACAGTGTAATAGTTAACTTGTTAACGTACTTTGGAATTAGGGATATACTGATCTGAAAAGCTAATAACTGGACGAATAAAGAATTTGTAGAGCCGACTCACTGCTGGGTCGGCTCTATTTTTTTATTCATGCTTGAGAGATTGGATGGGGTCTGCATTAGCAGCCTTCCAGGTCTGAAGACTGATGGTTAGAATGGCTATGGTAAGGGCAATGAGGAGTGGAAATAGTACTATTTCTGCTCCCAAAGGGATTCTGTATGCGTACTGAGCAAGCCACTGTTTGCTAAATATAATGAGCAGGGGAACTGCTGCCAGGATAGCTATTCCTATCAAAAACATAAATTCCCTGGATAACCAGAAAATAAGGTGGTTAACTGTAGCCCCAAATACCTTCCTAATCCCAATTTCTTTCGTTTTTCTCAATGCATGATAAGAACTCAGCCCTAATAGCCCAAGGCATGAAATGAAAATAGCCAAGCCAGAGAAAAAAGCGAAAAACTGAGAGAATGTCTTTTCTTCCTGAAACTGAGTATTGTAATGCTCATCCAACATATAATAGGTGAATGCATTACCAGGGAAAAATTCATCAAAAGTAGTGGATACCTCTGGAAGGACTTTTTGTAAGGAACCTGAGGCCAGCGTAGCAGAGAAGTATCCATTGGTAGAGTAAGAAGGTATTAATACGATAGGCTCAATCGGATATCTGGGAGAAGCCTGATGAAAGTTCTCTACTACTCCTATAATGGTCCACTCCTTCCGCCAGAAGCGTACCGTCTGACCTACTGCCTCCGCAGGAGAGGAAAATTCAAGAAGTTCCATCACCTTCTCATTAATCATAACATTCTTCAGTAAGGAGAAATCAGGGTTGTGGTCTAGCTCAGTGAAGTTTCTGCCTTCCAGGACCTCTATCCCATAAGTAGTAATAAATTCATAATCTACTGATAAATGCCGCGTAGTCAGGTTCTGGTCAGCCAGGGTGTTAGGCCCCTGAAGATTAAATAGTCTTCCCAGATTATCCCCAGGAATATTTCTACTAGTGGACACACCCAAAATATCCGGGTTTCCACGTAAGGCATTCTTAAAAAGATCTGCCCGCTGTATATAAGTGGAATCCCAATGCGTCATTTCAGGTCCTTCAATAATTAGGGTTTCACCCAAGCTGAATCCTAGGTCTTTTTCTGCCATAAACGTAAGTTGAGAATAGACAGTGATAGTAGCAGCTATAAGTATGATGGAACTCGCAAACTGAAAAACGACCAGCACTCTCCTCAATGATCTACCTTCTGAAGAATTAGTGAAGTTCCCCTTAAGTACAGAAGAAGGTTTATAAGCTGATAGAATGAAAGCAGGATAAAGACCTGAAAGAAAAGAACCAGCTACTAATACTATGATTAAAATACCTCCCATAAAGAAAGCCTTATACCCACTTCCGAATAACAGAGATAAGGAAAGGGTAGTTCCCATATATTGGTTAAAATAGGGATGGACTATTCCCAGTAGGATAACTGCGATGAGCACAGCAAAGAGGTTGAGGATAATAGATTCAAACAGGAACTGCCTAATCATCTCTTTGCGAGTAGCCCCCAGGACTTTCCTAATTCCTACTTCCTTGGCTCTTTCAATAGCTTTCCCAGTAGTCAAGTTGATATAGTTGATCCAGGCTATAGCCAGAATTAGGATAGCTACAAAGAATAAGGCATTTACTACTTGCCCATTATTAGTATTTCCGATTTCATATTCCAGGTCAGAATATAAATGCGCTTCCAATAAAGGCTGAAGGCTGAACTTTTCTTCACTGCCACTCACTCTATCTCCCTCAAAGTATCGTTGGCTAAAATCATCAAATTTCTGCTGTAATAGATCTGGATCTGCCTCCTCTGACAGTAGGACGTAGTGATAGATCTCAGACATAGTCCATGATTCATTAAAGGCATCACTGAAGTATTGAATAAGGGTTTCATAAGAAATGAGAAGATTTATAGAAAGATGTGAATTCTCAGGGATATCTTCGAATACTCCTGTAATGGTGAAAGGAGTCAGGTCTTCATCTGCCAAGACTATTCTCCCTATGAGAGACTCATATGAGCCAAAATTATCTCCAAAGAATCTATGAGCTACCTCCCTGGAAACGACCATGCAGTTTACCTCAGACAGACAAGTATTTCTATCTCCAGCTAATAATGGATAGTCAAATATCTGAAGAAAATTCTCATCAGCTGCATACGCATCATCCTCAATAAATACTTTATCCTCTATTTTTATGGGAGATCTTCCTATAGGCATCATACGAGTATTCAGGATCACTTCAGGATAATCCCGCTTCATAGCTTGGCTTACAGAGGGATAGGTAATCATCCCTTTTTGGATCATCTTACCCTGTTGAAATCTTTCGTTGATAACTCGATAAATTCTATCTGATTTGGTATGAAATCCATCATAGCTCCACTCATGGCTGACGTACTCCAGGATCATAATGCTTGCCATGATCCCTATGGCTAAGCCCGCAATATTAAGGAAGAAGAACTGTCTATTACGGGTAATTTTTCTTAGAAGAATTAATAGGTGCGTGTGAAACATGATTCTGAATTGTTTGGCCTAATTATTTCAAAGGCAATGCCAGCAACTAATAGCCTGACTATCAGCATACCGCCAAGCTAGCTACTAGGGAGTTGTTTCAAAGTGGAACGCATGACCGTTCCATTATATAACAAAAAAGCACCCTCCGGAAGAGGGCGCTCAGAAGAAGTAAAAATATACGCATAAAACTAGGTAACTCTTTACCTGATCAAGGTAACGGTCCCCCTTTTAGTGTAGACAGTCCCATCAAATCCAGTAGCTTTAGCTACATATGTGTAGACACCTTCAGGAGCTTCTCCGCCTTCTTCTAATATCCCATCCCAACCGGCTTCCATACTGTAGGTCTGGAAGATTTTCATCCCCCATCTACTGTAAATACTCAGTTCATAGCTAGAGATAAATACACCTGATAGGTTGAAATAATCATTATATCCATCTCCATTAGGAGTAAAAGCATTAGGTGAGTAAAGGGTAGGTGGTAAGCTTACACAGTCAAGGTTAGAAATACTTTGAATGCTGCTGTCTTCAGCCTGGATCCCTATAACTCTATAACAGTAAGTAGCTTGATCCAATAACGTTTTCTCATCAGAGTAGGAAGTTATGTTCCCTGCGACTGTACTTACCCATTCAAATACATTCTTCTGTTCATTAAAGACTTCTATTTTGTAGGCAACTACTCCCTGTTCCCATTCCTCATAAGGCGTCCAGCTAAGCTGGCTGGTTCCTACTAAGCGCTCAGCCGTCAGCAGAATACTTTTGGCCATTCTCCCTGCTAAGGTCAAGTCTCCACAGGTATCTTCCGCTATGACCTGGTAGGCATAAGAAGAAGAGTGCACATCTACTAAGCTGTCAATAAATACATTCTCACCAGCAGAGACTTCCTGGGAAAAATAAGGGTTGAAACTGCTTCCATTTCCTTTCTCAATGTAAACCTTGCTAAAGGTGAGAGGATCTGGAAGTTGCCAGCGGATCAGAATATCTTCATCCCCTGCTACAGTAGCTAATTCCATATGGAAAATCTCTTCAGGCAAAGCCTTAAATGGGCGATTAAGGCTGGTATCACTTCTGGAATAGGTATTCCCATCTTCAGATAAGGCTTCAACTCTGTAGGTCTGCTCCAGCCTGCAGTACATATCAGTATCAGTAAAGTCTGTTACCGTAGCGGGAACTTGTCCTATCAGCTTAGCAGTAGCCATATCATAACTTTCTACTCGGTAAATCTGGTAGCTTTCTACTTCCCATCCCTGATAAGGATTCCAGGATAAATGGATTTGAGAAGTATCTCCCACAGTAGCTAATTCTATGGTACAGTGCTGAGCATATGCCTGAATATCAGATACTGAGCCACAATAGTTAACCACTTCAATGGCATAGCAGTAAGAATTCCCCAGGGTATTTATCCCTTTATCAATGAAGAACGTGTCTATAAGGATGGTAGATTCATAAATAAGCGTAGTCCCATTTTCATCAGTTCTGTACACTCTGTACCTATCAAAGTCTCTCATTTTATTCTCATAGGGAGAAAAATGTACTTCTACTTCAGTATCAGAGAGAACACTTACAAAATGAATAGGAGGTGCCTCCGGAACAGAATCAGGAATGATATTCATGTATCCCGGTCTATTTAAAGAATCCATACATCCATTGATGTCTGTAACTACCAAAGAAATATCATATTGTCCTGAAGTAGCATATAAATGCGTAACATCTTCTGTTTCAGCTGTATTCCCATCTCCTAAGTACCATGTGTAAGATGCTATTGAATCATTAGAAAAAGTATTATTCTCCAGTGTTACAGGTGTTCCATCACATCCTACCTGACTAGCTGTAGTAAAATCTGCCGCAGGAGGTATGAGAATTTCTACTGGCGTAGGAGAAACCAGTAAGACAGAACAGCCTAAGCCATCATCTATAATTAGCTTGGGGAAATACCTTCCAGGCTTTTCATATACATGCTGCTGATTTTGGCCGAAGGGTACGTTTCCATCATCAAAGTCCCATTTGTAGGTATCAACATTTTTCCCTGTAGCTTCAAATGAAACCTCCAGGCCAGGGCAGCCTCTATCTGGCGTGAACGTAAAGGAGCCTACAGGCCCTTTTATCTGAACAAAATCATCTAAAATCAATGTATCAGTACATCCTGCAGCATTCTCTATGATTAAGGTAATATCATAAATACCCGCCTGGGTGTACAAATGAGAAGGTGATTCATCATTAGAGGTAGTGCCATCTCCA
The DNA here is from genome assembly GCA_039026975.1 of Bacteroidota bacterium. Classification (GTDB taxonomy): domain Bacteria; phylum Bacteroidota; class Bacteroidia; order J057; family J057; genus JBCBKZ01. The sequence continues at coordinate 11,785 of JBCCLI010000062.1, forward strand.
AAATCCCAAAACCAGTTGACGATGTTATCATTAATGGCATTATCCGAGGTAAAGCCTACTAATAAAGGAGGACAAGAAGACTGAGATGTATCAGCGTTAATGGTAGCTATCAGATCTTTAATGGTAATGTAGTCTAGTCTTTCTCTTACATCGGAGCATCCATTTATTCCTGAGATTGAAAGCGAGACTGTATACGTACCATTCCTGGTGTAAATATGTTCAGGATTAGCTTCCGTACTGGTATTCCCATCTCCAAATTCCCACAAATAGCTAAGGCTATCTCCTTGGGATTCATTCACAAAGGGAACGGGATTTCCTATACAGTTAATAGGAAAGGGCGTATGAAATTCTGCTACCGCCTGACCCACGACTATATACTGAGGTTTCATTGTAGAGTCTACACATCCCTCCTCATCAGTTACGGTAAGCTTTACATCATAGTATCCGCTGCTGTCATAGGTAGCTATTGGGCTTTCTTCAGTTGAAAAAGTACTATTTCCAAAATCCCATTCCCATAATGCGACAGGAGAGGTAACAGTAGTCAGGCTGGTAAAGGTAGATGTGTGAGGTGCACATCCTATACGTCCATCTGCCTCGAAATCTGCCTTTGGGCCCCTAACATTTATTAAGGTATCCTTAGTTAGGGTATCCCTACACCCCCACTGGTTAGCGGCTATGAGGGAGAGGGTATATAATCCCGGTTCAAAGGTCAGCTTAGGATTTTGGAGAACAGATCCAAAATTTCCATTCACCTCCCATCGCCATTCACTGGCATTCTCAGACTTATCTTTAAAGAAAACAGATAGGGGGCTGCACCCAATATTTCTGTCTTGTTCAAAATCTGCCTTCACAGGTTGGACATATACTGTCTGGTCAAACTGATGCTTACAGCCTGTTTGATCATTAGTTACCGTTAGTCGCACCCTATGCTCTCCTACCTCAGTAAACTCAAACTCCGGGTTTAGTTCCGTGGAAGTTCCAAAACCACCAAAGTCCCAAAAGTAGGTGTCAGCCCCTACGGAACTATCAATAAATTTGACCTTTTCTGGTGGATTACATACCACACTTTTATCCGTGATAAAGCTGGCTTTAGGAGGAATGATTTGAATAAAATCAAGTTTCTGGACGGAATCTTTACAGCCGTAATTAGAGATCACAAGGGTTACATCATAGTAACCTGTATCAGGGTAGTAGTGATAGGGTTCCCATGCATTAGAATTACTGCCATCTCCAAAAAACCAAGTAGCAGTAGTAGTAACACTATCAGGCGAAAAATTGCGAAATTTTATCCCATTCTCCAGACAAGCTTCTTTTGGGTTTGCATCAAAATCTGTTAAGGTTGGAAGTTCTCCCGCCCCTATGAAATCATCCTTTATTACCGTATCCAGGCATCCATTTTCGTACTCAATGACAAGAGATACATCATAAGCACCCACATCAGTATACACATGGGTAGGACTTTCTGCTCTGGAACTATTTCCATCTCCAAAATCCCACCTGTAAGAATTCACACTAGTAGGGTTATCTACATTAGGAAAAAGTCTGGTAGGGTTGGGCGCACAGCCTCCCGTGGAAGTAGCATCAAAATCTGCCTTAGCGGTATAAATCTGGATAAGAGAATCTTTACTAACTGTAGTAGTACATCCTATATCATTGGTGAGAGAAAGGCTGGCCCCAAACCATCCAGACTCCGTGTAGGAAATACTCACCTCATCTACTGAAGTAGTATCCGTAAAACCAAAATCCCATTGAATATCTGTTGCGCCTGTGTAGGTAGCTGAAAATAACGCATCTAATGGATAGGTGCAGGAAAAGGTCTTATCTACCTTAAAGTCCCCCTCGGGAGAAGGTAACACTGTTACTGTACTGCTTATTATCTGCTCACAAGACGTCCCTTCATTTAAAATCGCGGAGACCTGATAAGCTCCTGCTGCTGTATACACATGGGAAGGCGCCTGAGATATAGAAGTTCCTACCCCATCCCCAAAATCCCATAAAACTTGTGTCGCTCCTAAGGGGTTCAGGCCGAAGAATATTTCTTCCTGGGCACAGACTGTATCGCTTGATAAAATAATTTCGCTGCCAGGAATGTCTTGAGAGACAGGAATGATTTGGGTTAGGGTGTCTTGACACCCACCCCTGTTAGTAACCATGTGAGTAACTGTGTAGGTGGCAGCCGTTTCAAAATAAGCCACAGGATTTTGATCATTGGAGGTAGTGCCATTTCCAAAATCCCACATATGGGTAAGGCCACTTTCGGGATTAGAGGTAAAGGAAACATTTTTAGGTAACTCACAACCAGCATCTACTACAAAATCAAAATCAGCAGAAGGTTTTTCTTTTACTTCCAAATAGTCAGGTAATACCACAAAATCCCTACAGCTATTTTCATCTATGACAAAGAGGGTAAGTGTGTAGGTCCCTGCCTGATCATAGGTATGGGTAGGGTTAGATTCCATGATGGTTTTCCCATCTCCAAAATCCCACGCCCAACTCACTATATTAGAGCTTCCTTTCCGGCTTTGGTCAAAAAACGCTAACGGATAGTCAGCACAGACTACTTGTGCCTCTGCATACAAATTGGCCTGAGGACTGGCCAGCGCTTGAATGTAATTAGCCTGAGTGATGGTTCTGATACTCCCGTCTAAAAAGCTGACCCTGAGGCTTACGTCATAGACCCCTGGGGATGTATAGATAATACTGGGATGCTGAAGATCAGAGGTAGTACCGTTCCCAAAATCCCATGTCCAGGAGATAGCAGCTTGGGAGGTGTCAGTAAATTGTATGGTTAGCGGAGCACACCCAAAGGTGGTATCTGCTGTAAATCCTCCCTGGCCCATACTGGTTTGGAAGCCAAAAACGCAGAAAATTAGGGGTAGTAATAAGATCACTCTATTCAGCATACTATTCTGTGATCTGGTTTTTAGTATATTTCTACTATCATGAATTACTACAAAAGTAATTTATTATTAATCGTATTAAACGAGTATTGTATGAATGGTAAATATGTAAGGTTTAACTTAAATAATCAGGAAAATCTCAGGCTTTAGCGTACTTACCACCTTTGATTGGAGGACAGTGTGTGAAGGATTTATGAATTTCACTATTTGAAGAATGAGCTGGATGTTCTACAAAAAGGAGAGCCTTCCTTGATATTCACATGGAGAAATTTACCTCCCATTACTAGCTATACATGCCCACGACAATAAGCTGCCGGAATTTCTTCCCTTATTTTCGGAGATGAGTTTTGAGTAAAAAGAATCGGAAAGAATTACCTACCCAGGGTACTTACAAATCCTTGTATCCATTACCTTTGGTTAAAATCATATGTATGAATACACAACCTCTCGACCTAGCTGCTGTAAGAAAAGAGTTTCCGGGCTTAGCATCTGACTGGATCCTCATGGATAATGCAGGTGGTTCTCAAGTTCTAAAAGGCGTAGGAGAAAAATGTAAAGAGTACCTGTTTGAGACCAATGTTCAACATGGCGCTTCTTATCAGGTTTCCCAACAAGCTGTAGAAAGGGTGAGCAGGGCTAATCAGGCCATGGCTACTTTTGTAAATGCTACAGATACATCTGAAATCATTATGGGTCCCTCCACCTCTATGCTACTGAGAATATTCTCATGGAGCCTGGGAGAACTCCTTCAGCCTGGAGATGAGATCATCATCACTAACGCTGACCATGAAGCTAATATAAGCCCATGGCACGCTTTACAACATAAAGGAATCATTATCAAAGAATGGCAGGTAAACAGGGAAAGCTGGAGAATGGAGTTGGAAGACCTTACCCCCTTACTTACTGATCAAACAAAATGGGTTATGATGACCCATTCTTCTAATGTCTTAGGGGTAGTTAATCCTGTAAGAGAAGTGGCGGATTTTGTACATGCATTAGGCGTAAGAATATGCGTAGATGGAGTGGCTTATGCCCCACATAAATTGGTAGATGTACAGGCATTAGATGTGGATGTATATGTGTTCAGCTTCTACAAAGTATATGGCCCTCACCATGCGTTGATGTATGGGAAAAAGGAAATTCTCCTTCAGCTTCCCGGAGTTAATCACTCCTTTATTCAGGAAACAGACATCCCTTATAAATTTCAACCCGGTAACCTAAACTATGAACTGAGCTACAGCACCCTTGGGATCTATGAATACTTCTTGCAGATGGCTGAGAAACACCATCTGGCAGATGGGGCATCAGCCATAACCCAGCTAAGGAATATTTCTGACCTAATGGCAGAACATGAGCATCAGCTTAGCTCCCATCTACTGGGCTATCTTGACAGTAGACCAGATGTGAATATCATAGGTCCGTCCAAAGCAGATAAGGACAGTAGGGTACCTACGATTTCTTTCATTATGGGAGATAGCAGTAGTAAAGAGATAGTGGAGAAAGTAGATGCCCACAAGATTGGAATTAGGTATGGTGATTTCTATGCTAAAAAACTCATTCAGGATCTGGGACTAGCCAAGCAGCAAGGCGTAATTAGGGTCAGCATGGTCCACTATAACAGCCTGGAGGAGGTAGACAGGCTGATAGAAGTCCTAGAGATACTGTAACCAACTGCTAATAAACAAGCACGATAGATAAGTAGATACTCACACTTATTCGGTAGCTGGAAACTTGCTCCTATTTTCCTTGTATACACAGGTAAATACTTAGAAATCAATAAGGTAAATTGTTTCAGCTATGAGAAAATTATTGAGTTTATCCCTACTGTTGGGATTATTTGGCGGCATAACAGTAAGTAACGTACAGGGTCAGCAAGACGGTTCTATGCTGGCACTGCTAGACAGAATTGAAGTTCTAGAAGAACAGAAAGAAGAATTGAAACTAGTGGATAAGTCTTCATTGACAGCAGGAGAATTAGCAGATTGGAAGCAAGATAAAAAGGCTATCAACCAGAAGCTAAGCTCAGAAAAAAATAAACTAAGGACTCTCCAACAAGCTAGCAATCCTTTCAACAATGCATGGGCTAATCCTTACGGAATATATGGATGGGGAGGTAGACCATTTGTAGGAGGCGCTTTCTTCCCTGGAAGATTTAGATACAGAAGACCAGTAGTAGTAGTTAGACGAGCACCAGTTTGTAGAAGTTAGTGTGTTAGGTAGGTTTTTGAGTGTGTAGACGGGCTATCTCTTAAGGGGATAGCCTGATTTTTTATGGGAAATTCAACATATGAATATTGCTAGAAAGAGAATTATCCTCCCAAAAAATTCAGGTTATCAAGATTTTTTCTTACCTAGGAGAAAATGAAGATATCTCCTGATATGGAACACCCCTCTTCACAACCTACTCATAAAGAATTAGTGGCAAGTGTAGAATCCCGTCCATTGGTAGAGGCTGTAGTAGCTTACTGTTCACACATACTTAAAGAAGAGCTTCCCTCTGAGATGGTGTACCACAATTACAAACATACTCGTAATGTGGTGAAAGGAGTGATAAAAATAAGCCTAGACGAGGGCCTCAACGCTGATGACCTGGAAACCCTCATCATAGCTGCCTGGTTTCATGATGTAGGCTTTAAAGAAACTTATGATGGACATGAGGAAGAAGGCATACGAATGGCTAATACCTTCTTAAGGGAGAAGCAATTAGAGGAAGAAAAAATAGAAAAGATCCAGGCCTGTATAGCCGTAACTAAGAGAGAAGCCGTTCCTACTGACTTACTTGAGAAAATCATCAAGGATGCTGACCTGTTCCATCTTAGTAAGGACAGTTACTTTAAAAGAATTCAAGCCTTGCGGAAAGAATGGGAAGCTCATTTAGGGAAAACCTATTCTGACATAGAGTGGTATGAAGAAAACATACATTTTCTAAGAAAGCATAATTTCCATACTAAGTATGGGGAAAAAGTTCTGGAAGAGAATAAACAGCAAAACCTAACTAAAATGGAAGGTATGCTAAAGGAGCTTTCGAAAGAACAGGATAAGCAACTCATGAAGAGTATGCATATCAGCGCCCAAGAGCTAAAAGAGCTTAAGAAAAAACTACAGAAGGTAGAAGGGAGACCCGAGAGAGGGATAGAAACTATGTTTCGACTTACCTCTAAAAACCATATCTCCCTTAGCGCCATTGCTGACCAGAAAGCAAGTATGATGATTCAAGTAAACTCTATCATCATCACCATTCTGTTAGGTGCGCTAGTTCCTAAGCTGGATAGTAACCCACACTTACTTATCCCTACCTTTTTTATGCTAATGGTGAATCTACTGTCCATTGTGTTCTCTGCTTTGGCTACTCGTCCGAATATAACCAGTGGCGTATTTACAGCGGAAAGCATTAAAGCTAAGAACACCAACCTGTTATTCTTTGGAAACTTCCACAAAATGAACAGAGATGAGTATAAGTGGGGAATGACGGAAATGATGGATGATTCTGAGTATCTCTACTCTTCCCTGATTGATGACATCTACTTCTTGGGAGTAGTCTTAGGGAAAAAGTATAGGCTCCTTAGGATTTCCTATACTGTATTTATGTTTGGGATAATCGCTTCTGTAATTACCTTTTTGATCGTGAACCTGGTTTATCTGGGATAATCCACTAGGAAGTGGAGAAGGAAGTACCACAACCACAACTACTAGTAGCATTAGGATTCTCGAATATAAATCCTCTGTCATTAAGGCCACTTTGGTAGTCCACTACCATACCTGCTATGTATAGCTCATGCCTGGGATCTACCAGTACTTTTACGCCGTTTATTTCATATATTTTGTCCAGCTCTTTTTTCTGGTCAAATTCCAGTATGTAGGAGAGCCCGGAGCACCCACCGCCTTTAACACCTAAACGGAGCAATTGATCTTCTGCTATTCCTTCTTTCTCTCGCAGCACTTTTACTTGTTCTACCGCTTTATCAGTCAGAGAGATCATTAAACTTTGTACTGTTTCCATATCTTGATATGCTTGTTTCCCACCTTAAAGGACGTAAATTTAAGCAATTAGTTCAAGCTAAACACATTTTATGGAAAGCAGACCTGATCATGGTCAGGAAAGGTTATTTAAAGAATTTCCTCCCATCACAGATAATCAATGGGAGGAAAAACTATTAGCAGAGCTTAAAGGGAAACCCCTTTCAAAACTAGACTGGAATAGCCCGGAAGGCTTTATGCTGAAAGCCTACTACCGTGCGGCAGATATAGGAGCTGTAAGTGCAGCAGATGATAAAGACGTATTACCCTCCCGCAGAGGAGATGCTATAAAAGCAGGTAATCCCTCCTGGCAAATCGTTCAAGCCATTTCCTTACAGAGCTTACCGTCCGCTACTTCATTTTTACAAAAAGCACAGGAAGCAGAGGTTAAGGCATTCTTACTGGAAGGAGAGGGGCAGCTAGTACCTCAGCTACTGCCTTCCATAGACCTGGGGAGGTCCGCCCTTCATCTAAGCGTAAGTAAGTTGCCAGTTCAGTTTTGGAGAAATCTACAAATCGCAGCTATAGAACAAGAAACTAATCCTGAATGGATAACGGGGACCTGTTTCCTGCCCCCCTTCACAGGTGCCCCCCTTTTGGACCCAATATCATCCCTCCAATTACTGCCTGAACTGTATAACGCTACCGAGCCGTTCCCCTATTTTCGATCCATAGGCGTAGACGTGCGCCACGTACTTGACCAAGGGGGAACTTGTTCTCAGCAAGTAGGCATAGCCTTGGCTACCGCCCTGGAATATATCATGCATATGTCTCAGCAAGGTATTCAGACTGAGAAGATACTTCCAAACATAGCTTTCCTCTTTTCTACAGCTGGATCTTTCTTTCTGGAAGTAGCAAAACTGAGGAGCTTTCGGATGCTTTACAGCAGGCTGCTTGAGCTTTTAGGGGTGGAAAAACCTACAGAATACACACCTTTTATTCTCGCTACTAATACTAGCTGGAATAAGTCATCTCTGGACAGACATAATAATCTATTACGGGCTACTACTGAAGCTACCTCCGCCGTACTGGGGGGAGCCCATGCTGTCATGGTCAGACCTTTTGATGGAAAAGAAACAGAGTTAGGGTATAGGCTAGCAAGAAATATTCAGCAGCTACTGGCACATGAGGCCTATCTAGGAAAAGTAATTGACCCAGGAGGAGGGAGTTACTACCTGGAGAAAATGACGGAAGCAGTAGCCGAAAAAAGCTGGGCATTCTTCCAACAGATAGAAGAAAAAGGGGGACTCCTCCAAGCCCATCAAGTAGGATTTATTCAGCAAGCACTCGAAGCAGCCAAACAACAACAGCTTGAGAAATTACTTACCACCAGGCAGTCACTTATAGGCGTGAATCGGTATGCCAATCCATTAGAGAAAGTAGGAGGACTCACTTTAGATCATATGCAAGAGAGAGCTGCCAGCCTTTTTGAGAAAATGAGAAAAGAGACTTACCAGCTAGCTGAGCCTAGAGGGAGACCATTCACCGCAGGACTCTTATTAGTTGGAGATCCTAAGATGCGTGCAGCTAGAGCTACCTTTTGTGAGAATGTGATGGGGGTGATAGGCTGGGAAACAGAGAAGTTGGTATGGGAAGAAGGTAATCCCCTTCCTGATACCCCAGACATATTTATCCTCTGTAGTTCAGATGCAGACTATCCCATTCATGTACCGGTGATCATTCATGCACTTAAGGAAAAAGGAAATAGGGTACCTATCCTTATAGCAGGAAAAACAGATCAATTTACAGAATGGGGAGCTTCCGACTGTCTCTACCGAGGCAAGAACCTACAGGAATTCCATCAGTCCCTCCACAACCAGATTAGCCAACCCACATGAAAAGACCTGACATAGCCAATAGCAGTTGGAAAAGTACCCAGCAACATACTCTCCCACTTCAGCAGGGCACATTTCCCCCTTCCTGGGAAACCCCTGAGGGAATAGCTATACCTGCTTACTATGCTGCTGAAGACTTACAGAAACTGGAACATACGCAATATGCAGCAGGTATCCCTCCCTTTTTAAGAGGACCATACGCAAGTATGTATACAGGCAGGCCATGGACCATCCGGCAGTATGCAGGTTTTTCTACAGCAGAAGAATCCAATGCCTTTTACAGAAGAAACCTGGCTGCCGGACAGAAAGGGCTGTCTGTAGCCTTCGACCTGGCCACCCATAGAGGTTACGACTCTGACCACCCACGGGTAACAGGAGATGTAGGCAAGGCAGGAGTAGCTATAGATACGGTAGAGGACATGAAAATTCTCTTTCATGAAATTCCCTTAGATCAAATGTCTGTATCTATGACCATGAATGGGGCTGTGATTCCTGTCATGGCTTTTTACATAGTGGCGGCAGAGGAGCAGGGGGTAAAGCCGGAACAGCTTAGCGGTACCATCCAAAATGATATTCTCAAGGAATTTATGGTCAGGAATACCTATATCTACCCACCAGAACCTTCCATGAGAATCATTGGAGATATCTTCAGACATACCTCCCAGCATATGCCACGCTTTAACTCTATTTCCATTAGCGGTTACCATATGCAGGAAGCAGGGGCTACAGCTGACCTGGAGTTAGCCTATACCCTGGCAGACGGCTGGCAATACCTACGTACAGGCATATCAGCAGGGCTTCATGTAGATGCTTTTGCCCCCAGGCTTTCCTTCTTCTGGGCCATAGGCATGAACTTCTTCATGGAAATAGCCAAGATGCGGGCAGGGAGAATGCTTTGGGCTAAGATCGTGAAACAGTTTGGTCCGAGGAACCCCAAGTCCATGTCTCTGCGCACACACTGCCAAACTTCTGGGTGGAGTTTGACAGAGCAGGACCCCTTTAATAATGTGGCGCGTACCTGCGTGGAAGCCATGGCAGCAGCCTTAGGCCACACCCAGAGCCTACACACCAATTCCTTTGATGAGGCCATAGCCCTTCCTACTGATTTTTCAGCCAGAATTGCCAGAAATACCCAGCTGTTTCTTCAGGAAGAAACAGACATAGTCAAAGCCATAGACCCCTGGGCAGGATCATACTATGTAGAGAAGCTCACCCATGATCTAGCACATAAAGCCTGGGAGCTCATTCAGGAAGTAGAATCTTATGGGGGCATGGCCAAAGCCATAGAGGCAGGGATTCCTAAAATGCGAATTGAAGAGGCAGCTACTCGTAAGCAGGCACGTATAGATACAGGAAAGGACGTCATAGTAGGAGTAAACCGCTTTGTGTCAGAGACAGAATCTAATTTTGAGATACTAGAAGTAGATAATCAGCGGGTTAGAGAGCTTCAAATTAAGCGGATACAAGAGGTCAAAGCTGCCAGGAAAGAGGATGCTGTACAGATGAGCCTGCTAAAAATTAGAGAGGCTGCCGCTAATGGCAAGGGAAACCTACTTTCACTAGCAGTGGAAGCTGCCAGGCACCGAGCCACCCTGGGGGAAATTTCTGATGCTATGGAGAGTAGTTTTGGGAGGTTTACTCCTGTCATTCGTTCTGTTTCAGGCGTATATGCAAAAGAAGCTATGGACACAGATGCGTTTAAAAAAGTGAGGGAACTTGCTGATACCTTCTCAGAAATGGAGGGTAGACGCCCCCGTATCATGATAGCCAAAATGGGGCAAGATGGTCATGACAGAGGAGCCAAAGTGATAGCCACTAGCTTTGCAGATTTGGGCTTCGATGTGGATATAGGGCCCCTTTTCCAGATGCCCTCAGAGGTAGCCATGCAAGCTGCTGAAAACGATGTACACATAGTAGGAGTATCCAGTCTAGCAGCAGGCCATAAGACCTTAGTGCCAGATTTGATTGCTGAACTGAAAAAAATAGGTCGGGAAGACATCATGGTGATAGCCGGAGGGGTCATTCCCAAACAAGACTATGAGTTCCTGTATGAAGCCGGGGTGGAAGGGATCTTTGGACCCGGTACGGTTATTCCGGAAGCCGCTTCAGAGATATTGGAGAAGTTGATGGCGTAAACATCAAAAATTATAGTATGATGAAATTTTTATCTACTATTTTGCTC
>JBCCLI010000063.1:0-22687 GCA_039026975.1 Bacteroidota bacterium
CTTTGTCTCTACTCTTAAGAGGTAAATACCTGTTTCCCCTTGGATCTCTATTGCTATTTCAGATGCACCTGAAGTAAGGGCGTCCTGCCTAAGCAGCCTTCCCTGAATATCATACACACTGAGGCTCTCTATGAACATACGACCGGGGTTCTTAAGTACTACTTTTCCCTCAGTAGGGTTAGGGAATATCTCGATTTCACTTTCCAAACTTGGACTTACACTAACGGTACTTCCCGTAACTGTAAACCTAATAGGAATAGGTCTTACTGGATAAGCATTTGCCAGAAAATAGTCTGCCACTGAAAGGGTACCTTCTATATCATAGGCCCGGACAAATAACTCATGTTCTCCATTGGGTAGGCCACTAATATCTACTGTACTCTCATGCATAAAGGCAGCTACTGGGTGCTCTTCATCCACCCTGACTGTCTCAATTACTTCTCCATTCAGGAGAATCTCATAGTGGGTAATTCCTTTTGCGTGTCCAGTGGAAGCTAACTGGGCCATACTGTTGGCAGATATAACTACCGGCAGGGAAGCACCTTCCACTGGCAGCTGTTTCTTAAGAGCCACTAATTTTCCATCTGTATCCAATATTTCTTGAAATTCATCCTGCCAGACTTCTATAGCATTCACTTGTGAGAATAAGATGCCGGGTCCTACGCTAATATTTTGTTTGAAAGCCATAAGATCTTGCATATAACTGGAGAATATCTCCATTGGCTCTGTGTAGGCAGGAGCTTGATCTTTGGGGAAACTTAATTCTATATGTACGTTCAGCACTCTCCCATTATTAAGCGAAAAGCTTAGCTGATTATCTCCCTGCACTAGTTCTGAAGGGTCAATATCCAAGACCACAGAAAATGGTTTAAAAGAATTAACCAATAAGTCTTGAGCTATAGCAGACACATTGGAGGAAGGCTTAGGGAGAGCATATGTGTTCCCATTAAGTAGGACCTCATCCTGGGCTGTCCATTCGTATTCTCCTCCTTGAATGGTGAACATGAGTTCCGCTTTGAGGGGATCATTCCCGCCTACATCCTTGAGAGGATCTGGAATAGGGACAGTAGTAGTGGCGGGTGCTGTGAGCCTGCCCACCATTCCCGCTGAAGGGTCATTTCCAGTCCTGGCTACTGAAGTCCCTAGTTCACCATCTGTGTAATTATGGATCACTGTTTCTTGCTGGTAGCCAAAAGGAGCATCTATCCCAAAGTTATCCCAATGGATCATGGCTGCTGGAATATTCTCCTTAGTGGTATTATAGGAGAAAAACAGCCAGTTTATCTGGGCTTCCTCATAGGGCAGACCTTCAGGGGTATACCCTGTTTGCAGGCTGGCATCAACTACCAACACATCGTTAATAAAGGCCTGCACCCTCGTTTTGGACAGAAGGATCCTGTATCTCCGTCTGACGTTGGGGACAGGTGTGAGGTTTTCTCCGCTGCAGAATTCCAGGGCTGCTCCACAAGCGCCATTCTGGTACTGATTAGGTAAGAGCAGTAACTTTCCTTCATCATTTGCCAAGGCAATGGTAAACCTATCTCCTGTCTCTTGAAACCTGAGCAGGTAGGCGGGATCTGCTCCCGGGTCTTCTTCTGTATTATCCAGGCTGGTGTGCCCACTCAAATCTCTTTTTCTGTTAGCGGGCGTTAGGTCCAGGTACCAAAACTGTCTACCTAGTTTGGAACCATCCGTATCAAATTCTATGGTACCTGTCCTGCCTGTGAAATCAAATACATGCCTGAGACGTGAACTGGCTACTCCTCTATCACAAGCCCCACTCTTGATCACATTATGGGCATGATACTGATCATTGATATGCTGGCTTACGCTACCTACTTCCATACATCCCGAATAAGCCTGATTCCAGTCCCGCTCAGAAAAAGGGCCCATAGACCGATTGAAATCATCAAAGAAGCCGTTTAGTTTGGCCCGCATTACCTCTACCCTGGCAGAAGAATGCTGGAAACTGACAGCAGCTGAGGGTACAGACAGCTTCCCGTATACATCCATGTTGTAAATTCTGGCTTGGTAGATTTTTCCTGGTTCCAGGGGTTGGACCATGAAAGAGCGGTAAGGAGTGACTTCTCTATGAATAAATCCTTCTTCTACTGTCCCCCACTCTACTAGATAGCTGTAGATTCCTTTTTGTTTATCGGGGTCATAGTTCGCTTGGTAGGTATCCGTTTTAGAGTTCCAGAATAGCGTAGCCACCCTGTCATCTTGTTTTACAGACAGGATAGAAGGCTGGTATACATCCTGGGCTATCATTCCTGTAAGAGAAAGTAGGATAAGGTCAAGGAGCAGTAATAAACGTAACAGTTGGTGCATAAGGTAGCGTATGTGGTACAAGTTAAAACGAGCAGACTATTATTATCCAGCCTTAAACGCTTCAACAAAATAAAATATTTTTTATATGTGAAGTACGATGAATTGACAGGCTTTATTCTTAACATGTAAGGATGGGCCTAAAAATGTCTTAGACCAGGTTGAAATAGATAATTGTTAGATGATCATTTTAGATTAAGGGTTCTGACAAGCTGGTTTTATGAAGAATAGGGAGCTATTGTGAATAAAACCAGCGAAGTTCAGGTTCCTAAAGCCTAAATTCTCAGCATAAATTAGCGTTTCAAACATACTCTTATTCATGAGGTGGGACTACCTACCTGGTTGAGGAGGAGGACAGCTCATGTATTCTAATAGCACAATTATTTTTTCTACCATAGTACCTTCTCCTGCAAGCCATGGGCTCCTGCAAGGAGTGAATCTGCTGATTCAACTACCTGGAAGTATCTTGAGCATATCATTATCCCCAGCTTACTACACCTTTCTTAAATCCAAGGTATAGGGATACTCTGCGTCTGGCTCCATCTGCTTGATACTCACATTTTCTACTGCCTCATATGCGGTAGACACATACCTGAGGGATTCAGTAACAGGACTAGCCTGTGTCTTTATTTGTTCTACCGCTTTAGGGGTATGGTTATACTCCCAGAATCTATTGCTTCTGCGCGCCTCTGCTTCAAAGCTATTTACGGGGAAGGTATCATAATTTCTTCCACCAGGATGGGATACATGGTATGTACAGCCACCTATGGACCTATTATTCCAGCTATCATACACATCAAAAACCAGCGGTACATCTGCCCCTATGGTTGGGTGAAGAGCAGAAGGAGGATTCCATGCCTTATACCTGATAGCAGCTATATACCTTCCTGAGGTTCCTGTTTCCGTGAGAGGGACATTCGTTTGATTACACAGTAACTGGTATCGATCTGGTTGTAGCCCTTCTACTGTTACCTCTATCCTCTCTACAGAAGAATCCACAAAACGGGCTGTTCCACTACTGCTCATCTCCTCCCCTAGCACGTTCCAGGGTTCTATTCCTGCACGTATACCTAGCTTCACCTCTCCCAGGCTAATCTTCCCCAGCATAGGAAATCTAAACTCAAAAAAGGGCTCCAACCAGCTCAGTTGAAAGTCTACCCCATGCTCCTGTATATAGGTTACTACTTCTTTCAGGTCTTCCTTGACAAAATGGTAGATCAAGAACTTATCATGGAGTGCAGGTCCCCACCTAACCAATTTTTTCTTGTAAGGCTGCTTCCAGAACACAGCTGTCAGCGCCCGAATTAATAGTAGCTGCGTAAGGCATAGCTCTTTATGAGGGGGCATGTCAAACCCTCTCATCTCCAGAATACCCAAACGACCTGATTGAGAATCTGGGCTATACATTTTATCGATACAGAACTCCGCTCTGTGGGTATTTCCCGTCAGGTCTATTAATAGATTCCGGAATAGCCTATCTACTATCCAGGGGGGCGGGTTATGTTGCCGTTCCAATTCTCTAAAGGCTATCTCCAGTTCATATAGGGCAGACTGCCTGCCCTCATCTACCCTTGGAGACTGGCTGGTAGGTCCTACAAAGGCAGAGGAAAATAAATAGGAAAGTCCAGGGTGATTCTGCCAGAAATTCACAAAACTCCTTAGCAGATCGGGCCTCCTCAGAAAGGGGCTTTCCACGGGAGACTTTCCGCCAAGGGTGATGTGATTACCTCCCCCTGTACCTGTGTGCTTACCATCTATCATAAACTTTTCAGCTCCCAGCTTGCAGTTTCTGGCTAACTCAAAAAGCATATCATAATTCTCACTAATCTCTTTCCAACTGGAAGCGGGGTGTATATTTACTTCTATCACTCCAGGATCAGGCGCCACCACCAGTTTGGTCATCCTACTATCATGAGGGGGCTGATACCCTTCCAGAATGATGGGGGTTTCCATCTCCTTACTGACTTTTTCTATGCTAGCCAGTAAGTCCAGGAACATATCCATGGTCTCTATGGGAGGCAAAAAGATGTATAAGGCTCCTTGTCTTACTTCTGCACTTAGGGCTGTTTTGATGGTTTGGATAAAGTGGGTAGGTTGAAAGTCATCCGTAGTAGGATGGGGAGAGGCAGGCTCATGCTGGCCTCCGGCCCGCTTACCTATGTGTGCATGTACTGCCTCCAGGTCAGCTAAGGCCTCTGATTGGTTAAGCGGACTCTCTTCCCTTAGAACAGCTTCCTGCTTGGGAGACATATAGGGCAGCCTATCCAGGGGCAGCCTCAACCCAATAGCTGAATCACCAGGAACCAGAAATAATTGTTCTCGGGAAAAGTCCCAAAAGCAGCTGGCCCAGGTTTTCTGTGGATGGTCCCACTGTAGGGGTAAGACATAGCCTACGGGCACTCCCAGGCCTTGATCCAGAAGCGCAGCTAGCTTTTTCCGCTCGGGCTTACCTCCTGAAGGAATATTGAGGGGGTCTATATTTACAGGGAGATTTCCACTTTCCCACAGGAAGTAGAACGCATCCTCGTAGGCAGGCTTAATATTTTTAGGGGAAACCCCCAGGTAGTGAGCTAATTTTTGGAGGAAAGTCTCTGCTACCCCTGAATCCAGCTTGTAGTCTATCTGAGGGTCTGCCCACAGATCAGGATCTGTCCAGGTGGGTAGGCCATCTTTCCGCCAGTAGAGCGCATATTGCCACCTGGGGAGGGGCTCTCCAGGATACCATTTCCCCTGGCCCATATGCATAAATCCCTCCGGCCCAAAGTGTTCTTTTAGCTTCATAGCTAGCTGGAAAGCCTGCCTCCTTTTATCCTCTCCATCTGCAGCCTCATTCCACTGAGCGGATTCCATATCTTCTGCCGAGACAAAGGTAGGTTCTCCCCCCATAGTGAGCCTCACATCTCCTTTTTCCAGTAAGCCGTCTACCTTCTCGCCTAGTTGGTGGATGGCGTTCCACGCTGCTGCTGTATAAGGCTTGGTTACACGTGGCTTTTCCCATATTCTATCTACTGAGTTACTGTAGGAAAAGCTAACACGGCAGGGTTCCGTCATCCCACTTACCGGGGCAGCACTTATAGGGTCCGGAGTACATGCTAAGGGAATATGCCCTTCCCCGGCCAATAAGCCTGAGGTAGCATCTAGGCCTACCCAGCCCGCCCCCGGCAGATATACTTCAGCCCAGGCATGTAAATCTGTAAAATCTTCCTTAGGCCCTTTAGGTCCCTCCAAAGGTTTCTGGTCTGCCACTAACTGAACCAGATAGCCCGACACAAACCTGGCAGCCAAGCCCAAGTGCCGGAATAACTGCACCAATACCCAGGCTGAATCACGGCATGAACCTATGGCTCTATCCAGGGTTTCTTCACAGGTCTGTACGCCCGGTTCCATACGAATAGAATAACTGATAGCCTGATTAATGAGCTGGTTAATATGGACCAAATAATCCACTGTGGAGGCAGGTTGTCCCTCTCTCGCTTTCGCCACCTGATCCAACAATAAAGGACCTGACTCTGTTACCTCCAGATAAGGAGAAAGTTCTTTGGCTAACTGGGGCTCATAGGTAAAAGGGACCTTTTCTGCATACTCCTCCAGGAAGAAGTCAAAAGGATTAATGGTCACCATATCTACAATCACTTCCACAGCAATTTCAAAGGAGGTCACCTTCTCTGGAAATACAATTCTCGCCTGGTAATTTCCAAAGGGATCTTGCTGCCAATTAATGAAGTGATTCTCAGGAAATATATTCAGGGAATAGCCTCTAATGGGGTTTCTGGTATGTGGAGCAGGACGTAGTCTTATGACCTGTGGAGATAAGGTAACCGGCCTGTCATAGTGATACCCTGTATTATGTTTAATGGCTACTTGAATACCCATATTTTTTCGGTTCAGTTTCTATGCCTCAAAAATGAGAAACATTTGTGGCATTCAGAAATACGAATCTTATTAGAAAGGTTTTGTTTTCAATGTTAATTCTTTTCAAAAAGGCGAATAGTATTAGTGGAATTATATGTTTTTTTTCCACATTTTTAGCCCGTCAAATGGACGCTCTATCACCAATGCCATGACTACTCAGAATGAGCTATTCAAATCTTATGAAGTGCCTAACGGCCTCTTGGATGAGGTGTACACTGAATTTGATAACTATTTTTCTGAATATAGCCTGATCACAGACCTTTTTCACTCTCTGAGCTCTGCTGACTTCCAGCGGCTCAATGAGTATGCAAAGTTATCTTTCCTAAATCAGGGAATCACCTATGCTGTCTACAGTGATAAAAGAGCCAGTACCGAGAAAATATTTCCTTTTGACTTATTTCCCCGGGTCATTCATCAGGAAGAATGGTCAAAAATAGAACAAGGGCTCATCCAAAGGAATACAGCCCTCAACCTGTTTTTGAAGGATATTTACAGTCATCAGCAAATTATCAAAGATAAAGTTATTCCAGAATTTCTGGTGAAGTCCTCCCCTCATTATTGCGACCTTATGCAGGGTTTCGCACCAGAAGCAGATATATTCTGCCACATCTGTGGAACTGACCTGATAAGACATAGTGATGGGAACTTTTATGTGCTGGAGGATAATCTAAGATGTCCGTCTGGTGTGAGCTACGTCCTCTCAAACAGAGAGACCATGCGTAGAACCCTCTCAGATGTGTTTAGGATGATGTCTGTGGAGGCGGTAAACCACTACCCTTCTATGCTTCTCCAAATTCTCCAGTCTGTCTCTCCTCCTACGGATGAAGAGCCTTTCTGTGTGCTTCTCACACCCGGACAGTATAACTCGGCTTATTATGAGCATTCTTTCCTGGCACAGTACATGGGCATAGATCTGGTAGAGGGAAAAGACTTATATGTGGAGGGTGAGATGGTGTACCTGCGTACCATTAGAGGGCCCCAAAAAGTAGATGTTATCTACCGCAGAGTGGATGATCAGTTTATGGATCCTGATGTATTCAGAAAGGATTCTGTCTTGGGCGTGAAAGGAATCATGCATGCCTACTTAGCGGGAAATGTCACCCTGGTGAACGCACCAGGAACGGGTGTTTCTGACGATAAGGCTATCTGCTCCTTTGTCCCTGATATGATCAGGTACTACCTAGACCAGGAACCCATCATCAGTAATGTTCCCACCTACATCTGTGAGAAGGAGGAAGATCTTACGTATGTGCTGGACCATCTTTCAGAATTAGTAGTCAAGCCGGTAGATATGTCAGGTGGATACGGGGTAATGGTGGGGGATCAGCTCAGCACTAAAGAGCTAGCAGAATTAAGAGAGAAGGTAAAGGCCAAACCCCGAAACTTCATTGCCCAGCCCATTATGAGGCTTTCCGTACACAGCACCTATATAGAGGAAAATAATAGTTTTAAGCCCAGACATATAGACTTAAGAACCTACACCCTTTTGGGTAGGGATCAGCATTTTGTTTTGCCAGGTGGACTTACCAGAGTAGCCTTGAAAGAGGGAAGCCTGATTGTTAATTCTTCTCAAGGAGGTGGTTCCAAAGATACCTGGGTAGTATCAGATTAACCTACGTGTATGCTTTCTCGTGTTGCTAACTCTTTATACTGGGTGGGTAGGTATATAGAGCGATCAGAAAATTTAGCTCGATACCTGCGTGTTCAATATTTTTCCATTCTGGATACCCCTATGAGTCAAAATAAGGACTTTATCCTGAAGTCTATCCTGACCATGTATGGGATGGAATTTGACCCGGAAGAGGTGGTAAAAGAACAGGAGGTACTAGTAGAAGTAGGGCTAAATGCAGATAACCCCATTTCTCTTTTTTCTACTGTTTTTGCTGCCAGGGAGAATGCCCGTAGTGTACGTTACATTATCTCATCCGAGCTGTGGGAGGTCATCAACCAATACTACCTCTTTGTCAAAGAATACAATATAGATTTCTTCAAAACCCGAGGACTTTACGACTTTACCTTTACAGCTACCAAGCACTGCTCCATTGTCAGATCCTATCTTGACCATACGCTCTTACATGATGATATATGGGTGTTCATAGAGTTAGGGATTTACCTGGAGCGGGCTGCCCAGATAGTGAGAATCCTTAGATCCAAGCTGTTTGATATAGCCGTTCTCACGGAAAATAGTGCCAATATCCCGCTACTAAGGTACCAGTGGACCATCACCCTCAAGGTATTAGAAGCCTTTGATGTGCATAGGAGAGTGTATAAAAAGCCCCAAACGCAGCATACCGTTATTGAGTTTCTTACTTCTAATGCCCAATTTCCCCGCTCGGTAGCCTATAACCTAAAAAAAGTAAATGAGTTAGTATCTCAGCTGCATCAGTCCACTAAATCAGGAGAAAGATTACTGTTCAAATCTGGCAAGCTTTCCAGCTATTTCCAGTATCTTGAGTATCCTGAAGTAAAGGATGACTTATTGACTTTTTTAGATAATTCCCTAGAAAGAATCTATGAATTAAATGTTATGATAGAGGAAGAATATTTTAATTCCATTTCCTAGTATTCTGTTATTTTGAGCTATCTTTGTTTTTCAGTTTCATAAAGCGCTCATTCTATGACCTATTGTTTGGGGATTAAGGTAAAAGACGGGCTGGTAGCCATAGCAGATACCCGGATTACTTCTGGCTCAGAAACCACTACCGCTAAAAAGATTTCCATACACAATAGAGGTAAAAATACGCTCTTCCTCATGACCTCAGGCCTTAGGTCTATCCGCGACAAAGCTGTAACTTATTTTGAAGAAATTCTGGAGAAAGAACACCTGGATTTTGATAAAATGTATAAGGTGGTTAACGCCTTTGGGGAACAGCTTAGAAGAGTAGCCGCAGAGGATAAAAAAGCGCTGGCAGAATCAGGGCTATTCTTCAACTTATACTCCATAGTGGGCGGTAAGCTGGAGAATGATAAGGAGCACAAGCTGTATATGCTGTACCCAGAAGGCAACTGGATAGAAATTATGCAGGCTACCCCTTTCGCCATCATAGGGAATTCTGGATATGGAAAGCCTATTTTGAATAGGGTGCTAACCTACGATTCTTCCCTGGAATTTGCTGTCAAGACAGGTTTTCTTTCTTTTGATTCCACCCGCGTCAGTGCTAATGATGTAGGCTATCCCATAGATGTAGTCATCTTCAATGAGAAAAGTGATAACATGACAGAAAAGCGTTTTGAGGAGGATGATACAGGAGATATAGCCGAATTCTGGGCAGACAAATTGGGAGAACTCATTAACCAGATTCCTGATGATATGGCCGCCGCACTCCTTCAGGAACCTATTACTCCAAACCAAACCTTACAAGCTCAGCAGCAACAACAACAGCAGTAGGAGTAGATTTTTATTTAATACTATTTACCAGTGCTACGTCGCCTTCCGCGGGCCTTCCACCTCCTCCCTGTGACCTTCTTTTGGCATTCGCCCCAAAAGAAGGGAAAAACGCTTTGTCCCTCCGACGCATCCCACAAGCCGCCCACGATCAGTGGAGTGACGTCCATCGCCTCATTACTAATTCCTATGCGTTAGGGTGCACGAAAGCGGGAAGGATGGCTTGTGAAAAGACCTTGGTTGTTGAGTGCTTGACTTTTGGTTCGTTTGTGTCAATACAAATGAACGAACGCTACGTCAATACCACCAACTTCCCTTTTGCCTTATTAGTTTCCATATAGGTGTGAGCCTCTACGATCTCTTCCATTCGGAAGGTTTTGTCAATATTGATTTTAATGTACCCGGCAGTAATGTCATCCAGGAAGGATTGGAGGCTGTGTTCTGATAGGTCTTCAGAATCCCCTCCATAAGCGGTCAGCCTAACTAGGTTAGGCAAGTCAAGGAAGGGTTGAAAATCTTTCATGATCCACTCATTTCCCAGGATGCCTGTCTGACAAACTATACCTCTGGATTTAGTGCATAAAATAGAATCTCTCAGGGTACGGGTCCCTATGAGTTCCAGCACCTTATCCACGCCCTTAGGATGATGGTCTCTGATGATGGGTGCTAGTTGCCCATCATCTATGATGACCTGATCTACTCCATTTTCCTTCAATGCTTCCATTTTATGTTCTGAGCGCGTAGTGGCTATCACATAGGCTCCCTTACGCTTGGCTATTTGGGCAGACATCATTCCTATGGAAGAAGTTCCTCCTCTAATGAGTAATTTCTCTCCCGTTTTTAACTCGAGCGCCTCTTCCAGAGAACCGTTAGCCGTCTGAAACATTTCCGGAATAGCACCCAGGGTTTCCCAGTCTAACTCTGAAGAAAATGCTTTAACTATTCTTTCAGGAACCAGGGTGAATTCTGCATATCCTCCGTCATAGGCTCTGCCTAGTCCTCCCATGATAGCTACCACCTGCTGGCCTTTCTCCCATCTTCCAGAGGGACACTCCTCTACCACACCAGCACATTCTATCCCTAAGATTCTGGGATAGGTAAAGCCGGGGGTATGTCCTTGTCGGGTAAACATTTCTGACCTGTTAAGCCCAAAGGCTTTTACGCGTATGAGTACCTTTCCATGGACAGCTTTGGGGAGGGGTCTTTCTTCCAGCTTTAATACTTCAGGTGCTCCAGGCTCGTGTAGGACTATCGCTCGCATATGTGATGAGTAACTTTTACAGGTGCTTAAGATGCTGAAAATGGGGGAATTTTCAAGGAAGGAAAGAGATAAATCAGCACTTCTATCCAAATTTTAACCTAAAAAACCCACTTCTACATGAAGTGGGCTTATCGCTATTTTTGACGTATCTATGGCTGTAAGAAAAAAACTATTTAAATAGAGGGTTCTCTTACAGCTTCTTTTTTATTGGCTGTATCTACCTTTCTAAATCTACTTAAAATGTACTCCATTTGCTTTCCTCCTGCCTCTCTTCCTCCTAATCCAAAGGCCAGAGCTGCTGCAACTGCTATAGCACCCAGGGTTAATCCGAATGCCATATTCACAATATCATTAGCAATGCCCATGGTTCTCAGGGAGATAGCCAGAAATAGTCCCAGAATGGCAAATCTGGCAATGGAAGCCATAAAAGCACCGTCCTGTCCCTGAGAAAGAGATTTACTGGCGATATTAGCCAGGAAGTTTCCTAGTATCATAACAAGCAGCCCAAAGAAGATTTGGCCGGACATCACAAACATGTCATTCAGGATGTCAGTGAGCTGGGTGAATCCTAACTGCTCTACCCCCGTCATAACCCCCAGGAACATGACGAAAAAGAAAGCAAGGCTAGCCAGAAGACTTGAAAGCTGCTGATTTTCTCCTAAGATATTCCCTAACTTCAGTTTAGCTGAAAGGGTATCAGCTCCCAAAGAATGTAACAGGTCTTTTAACAGGCTGGTAATAAATCTTCCCCCCATGTAAAAAGCACCTATGATCACTACAGCGGCTAATATGTTAGGGATGGCATCCATGAAATCCCCCAACATGGCTTTTGCAGGATCCGCAATGCTATGTAACTGCAGGGTGTCTAGGGAAACGATGAGTACAGGAATGAATACCAGGATAAAAATCACACGCTTGACAATATCTGTAAGGTTTATATTGGAAGATACGCCTGCTTTAGCAGACAACCTTCCCACCGCATTTCCTGTCAAATTCACCAGTTCTGAAGCTACCTTGGCAATGATGTAGCCTACAAATCCAATGATACCTGCCGCAATCAGATTAGGGAAGAATCCCAGAAACTCATTGAGCATATTCTTCAATGGGTCCAATACCTGGCTTACTCCCAGCATTTCCAGCACTACCAGGAGAACAACAATCATAGCTAAATAATACACCAGATTCCCAATCAATTTCTCTGAGCTTACGCCACTTTGAGAGTTCCCCATGATTTTCTCATCCAAATTTGTGGATTTAAGGACTCTCTTGGTAATCCGTCTAAGTCCTCCGGCCAATAACCATCCAATAACGAGTACGACCAAAGCACCTACCACTCCGGGTAAATATTCCCCCATGGTACTTTGAAGTTGAGTTAGTAATTCTGATACGTCCATAATGATGTTTTAATGATAATTAGTGTTTAATGTCCATCATGTGACGACCATTTGGCAAAAAGTTACAGCCTAACAGAAAAATCTGTCAGGCTGCTATGTATTTTCTCCTAAAATGGGAGGGTACTTTTTTCCTGTTGGTTTAAGATACCCCGTTTATTTATCAAGAATCATCAGGCCTTTTCCTCCATCTGCATTCTCTTACTTTCCTTGGTGGCCATCAGTTTTTTCTGGTATCTGCCCTGCACCACATCATTCACCACCAGGAAGAAGATCACAAAGTAGAAGGTAGTCTTACTCATAGGCGTAACTTCTCCCCCGAAGAGTTCCAGGTGGGCCAGATGCCCTCCTTCTGACAGCAGCATAACCCCTACCAGAAATAAAATAAACAGCCCAAGAACCTCATACATGCGGTTTCGCTGAAGAAAGTTGGAGATGCTGTCAGACAATACGATCATCAATATTCCTCCTATAATGATGGCAGAGGCCATTACCCAAATGACATCACTTAACGCCATAGCAGAAAGGATGGAATCAAAGGAGAACACCAGATTCATAATCACAATCATAACTATGACTTGTCCGGCGGATTTGGAGGGCTTCTCCTTCTCCATCTCGTTATGTTCCTCTAAAGAGATCATATGGAAAATTTCTTTGGTAGCCGTATATAAAATGAAGGCCCCGCCTAACAGAACAATGATGCTGTGTATGTTAAAGTCTCCATAGACATATTCTCCAATTTTTAGCTTAAAAATGGGATCCTGGAAATAGTCAATGAGTCTTACTAAGGCAATCAAAAGAACAATTCTCAAAATAATGGCCAACCCTATGCCTAATCTCCTTACATAACTTTGCTTATCTGCTGGTGCCTTTTTAGACTCTAGTGATATATATAGCAGGTTGTCAAAGCCTAGGACAGCCTGTAGTAACACCAGCATGCCCAGGGTAATAAAATTATCTAAGGTTAGTGTTTCCATACGGGTTAGGTATCAGATATATTTTGCTGGCAAGCATACATGTTTTTTACAAAGAATGAAAATGTATGACTAAAGCCTATTTAAATTTATGAGATATAGCCTGCCTAATGTGTGTCAAATGATGTCTTCCATGCCAGGCATATAGCCCTATATACTTCCCTAACTCCAGGGTATTAGTATATTCAGGATGATAAAAAGCTTTTGACCATTCTTCTTTGCCCAGGGCTGATAACAGAAAGGCTAATTTATAATGAACAGCCTCCAGTAAGTTAATGGAAATAATAGGATGTAGCTGAAGGGAATCTGGTAGTTCTGCCCACCTCGCCTCAAAATAAGGTTTAATCGTAGGGCTGTCCTCTGTCATGATCCACTTTACCCGTACCAACGCATTCAAGTGACTATCTGACAGGTGGTGTACTACTTGCCGTATCGTCCATCCCTCTGGCCGGTAGCGCATGGAAAGTTGATCTTCCGTAAGACCTTGTATTTCTTTTTTTACCTGGATAGGAAGCGTTCTTATCTCTTGTATCCAAGTATTCATTACTTCTTCATTTACCTGAGGAGGAGCTTCGTATTTCCCAATAGGATATTTTAGTTCTTCTAGGTTCATAAGGTTTGGTGGATGGTTAATGAAAGGAAAATGGGATGTATAGGTTTAGTAAACGAGTACTCAACATGACAAACATAGCTTTTCTATGCAATTAAGGAAAGGTTAAACCCAAGCTGGCAAGGTAAATAGCAGAAATGGTCATACAGAGTTAGGAAGTATTTGGATACATAAGCACTCCTTAAATAGCTGGGATTAGGTTCTCTCCTGGCATGTATGATAATAGGTAGGTGGCCACTTCAGCTACTGAAAAGTGGCATGCTGACCAGTAATACGCTCAGCGACTAAGGGTCTGATCCATTTTTGACCAAAATAGATTTGTACACTAGCTTTCAGGAGTGAAAAAGACAGCACTGGCTGGAAGAAACTACCGCCGAGAAAAGAAATCTCAATAAATTTTTAGGCTAGCCCCATTTTCTTCCCGATTCCTACCCGTAGGTAAGCCAGAAAGGAATTGTATCTATTGTCAGTTTAGCGCCCAACTTAGACATAAATATAACTATCTGATATTCAAATTATTACCATCTTTCCATATTTACCAGAAATTAGAATTGCTAACTCTCCCAAGTCATTCTCCCATGATTTTTCCCCAGTATATGTTGGGAGAATATTATGAATTGTTTATGGAAATACTGTATCTTAAGAATATATAACTGTTTGCGACTAGACTAAAGGCTACTACTAGATGGAAAACTACCTCTCTCGTAAGGGATTGAAAGGAGACTTTCACTCACTTATTAAACCCGTATTAATAGCTGTATTATTGTCTTTCACAGCCTTTGATCTATTGGCTCAAACTACGGTAAACGGTAGAGTCCTGGATGATGGGAGTAGTCAGCCACTAGTGGGAGCCAGGATATTTATAGAAAACCAAAAGGTAGGAGGGCTCACTGATTCAGATGGTACCTTTAGTATTAATTCTCCTATATCTCCCCCATTCACCCTCATTGTTACTTATTTTGGTTTTGATACGCTTACCTATCAGGTAAATACTCCTAATAAGCGGCTAACCCTCCGAATGGCAGAATCACAGTACACCACTGATGTAATAGAAATTACAGGCCAGGGTATAGATGAAAAGAAAAAAGCCTCAGCCCTAACGGTAGAATCCCTTGGCCCTATTGCTATCAAACAAACTGCTTCTGAAAATTTCTATGATGGACTAGGTGCGTTAAAAGGCGTAGATCTTACGAGTGCCAGTCTAGGGATTAAGGTGGTAAATACACGTGGATTTAACAGTACAGCGCCAGTTAGAATTCTACAGACAATAGACGGGGTAGATAATGCCTCTCCAAGTGTAAACTTTGCTTTAGGAAACTTCCTGGGTTCTGCCGAACTGGACCTGCGTAATGTAGACCTGATAGTAGGGGCAAGCTCAGCCTTTTATGGTCCTAATGCATTTAATGGCGTGATCAAAATGGAATCTAAAGACCCTTACCTCTCAAAGGGTCTTTCTGCTTTTGTAAAAACAGGAGAACAAAATATTTTGGAAGGAGGGATAAGATGGGCAGATGCCATTAAAAATAAAAATGGAGATGAGTTCCTGGCCTATAAATTTAACGTTACCTACTTAACCGCTGATGACTGGATAGCGGATAACCTATCCCCTATAGACTCCTCTCGGGTACCTGAAACACACTATGCGGGCTTTGATGCGGTCAACACTTATGGAGACGAGTATGCCTCCACCTTTGACTTAACTAAGGTAGCCCCTTGGCAAACCCGCGGAATGACCATTTTTTATAGAAATGGCTACAGAGAAAGAGACTTACTGGAATATGAAACTGAGAATTATAAGGCCAATATGTCTGTTAACTGGCGACTTCAACCCAAGAAAGGCGCACAGTCCCCAGAACTAATCTGGGCCAATAATTTTAGCCAGGGAAGCACGATCTTCCAGGGATCTGCCCGTTTCCGCTTATTAGATGTACGGTACATTACCTCCAGGCTAGAGCTACGTCAGCGCGATAAGTTTTTCCTACGCGCATACGTAACTACGGATGATGTAGGTGATACCTACAATCCTTATGCGACAGCCCAACAGCTTAATGAAGCTGCTAAAAGCAATGAAATTTGGGCAAGTCTGTATACAGAAGCCTGGCTTTCAAATTTTGGACAGGAGGCAGTAGAATTAGGATATCCATTACTAGAGATTGTGAATGGGAGACCCGTGTATGACACAGAGGGTAGAGATGCTTTCTTTGATGATCCGGCAATTCAAGCTACCCTGGCTGACTGGCATCAGCAAACAGTGGACATCGTAAATGCTTCTTCAGAACAAGGGACAACACCATTTATACAACCCGGGACTCCAGAATTTCAACAAGAATTTAATAGGATTACAAGCACCCTGACTTCTGATGGAGGCTCTAAGTTTTTTACCTCCTCAGAGATCTATCACGTAGCAGGTGAGTATAACTTCACGCCTACCTTTGTGGATAAACTAACAGTGGGAGGTAGCTTCCGTTTATATACACCTGATACACGTGGGACTATATTTGCTGATACCTCAGATAACTTCACCATCAGAAATGAAGAATTTGGCTTTTATGCGGGTATAGAGAAAAGAATATGGGATAACCGCTTAACGCTTTCCGTAACTGCTAGAGCAGATAAGAACCAAAACTTCAACTGGATAAGTACCCCTGCTGCCTCCATCGTATTTAAACCTACAGAGAAAGACTACCTGCGTTTCTCATTCTCATCTGCTGCCAGAAACCCGACATTACCTGACCAATACTTCTGGTTGGATGTAGGCCCGGCTATATTTGCAGGTAGTGTTAATGGGTTTGACAGCCTGCTAACTGTAGACTCTTTTGAAGAATATGCCCTGGATCTGAATGATGAGCAATTGGAATACTTTGATGTAGCCCCTATCCAGCCTGAAAAGGTAAAAACCTTTGAGGTTGGATACAGAAGCATCTTTTGGGACGATCTCTACATAGATGCCAGTTATTACTATAATATCTATGATGACTTCTTAGGATTTAGAGTAGGGCTAGACGTAGAGTTTAATGAAATAGGCCTGCCTTCAGATGTAGAGGTTCTACGTGCCTCCGCTAATGCTGCCAGCCAAGTTACCACACAAGGGTTTGCAATAGGATTAAACTATTACTTTAAACGCTATTATCAACTCTCAGGGAACTATACCTGGAGCAAGTTGAATACAGAAACTGATGATGAAATCATTCCTGCTTTCAATACACCGGAACATAAATTTAATGTGAGTTTCTCAGGTAAGGACGTACCCTTAGCTTTTGGAAACTTCAGAACTAATAATCTAGGCTTCAACATCAATTACAAATGGATAGATAGCTTCTTATTTGAAGGGTCTCCACAGTTTACAGGAATCATCCCACGCTACGATTTATTGGATGTGCAGGTTAACTATGAGTTCAAAAAGATCAACACTACTCTAAAAGTAGGTGCTTCTAATATCTTAGAAAACCTTCATTTTGAAACAGTGGGGGGGCCTTTAGTAGGTCGTTTAGCCTATGTCAAGTTAACATATGAATTTAAGAAGAAATAGAAGCTGAACTATACCAGGAGTATGCTCATTCAAGCGTACTGTTCATAAAAAGTATATCCATAACATTCGCAATCAAATTCTCAACATACTCGCATAAACTTTAAACATTATGAAAAACCGTTTTACCTTCTTACTTGCCTTCTGCTTTCTATTTTCTGTTAGCCAGGCACAGGAAAGGTATACTTCAGAAGTATTTACTGATGCAGAAATAAAGCTTACTTCTGATGCATACTTTGCTACTAATGCCACCATATTTAATCTTCTTTTTGCAGGTGCCGATGAGTTTGTACCAGAAGATTTATTCATGGACGTATACGAACCAGATCCCAGCGTGGATACTGTTAGGGACAGACCTATGGTACTCGTTGTGCACGGTGGGGATGCTCTCCCAAGAATCATTAATAATGCCTGCTACGGGGATAAGACGGACTCCGTCACCGTAACTACGGCTAAAAAGCTCGCCCGTATGGGATATGTAGCTGTAGCACCTAATTACCGCCTGGGATGGAACCCGCTGGCTACTAATGGAGATGACTTCCTGGATGGGCTTGTAGATGCCTCTGTGAGAATTCAGCAAGATTTAAAAGCTTGTATTCGCTTTCTCAGAAAAGATGTAGCTGAAGACGGAAACACTTATGGGCTAGATCCAGAGAGATTTGCTATATGGGGTACGGCTTCCAGTGCAGGTACTTATTCAGGTTTTGCTGCCTATATAGATACTGTAGCAGAATTACAATCACCTACTTTCTTTGTAACTGATCAAGAGGGTAATGTACGTCTAACTTTTGATGAGGATCAGGCAGGAAATATAGATGGAACAATAGTAGGAACACTCCCTAATGGAGATACCACAAATTATGTCAATACCCCCGGCTATTCTTCAAAATTCCAGTTGGCCTGCCTGGGATCTGGAATTGCCCTTGACCCTGGTACCGTAGATCCAGATGAGCCACCGATGATTATGTTCGGGAACCCCAACAGCCCAGTAACCCAGTTTCCTGAGGGTCCTATTCAGTTACCTACCACCGGGCAGGTAGTAGCCTTTGCTCAACTTTCTCAGGGCTTAATAAGGGAAGCCGTAGAAGTAGGGGTGAATGATGCCTGGATTGCTGCTGACTTTACAGATGCTATATCTGTTGCAGTAGCTGCTGATACTAACTTTGGAGAAGTAGAAGGTTGGCTGCCACTATATGGAGATCCCGAAAATGAGTATCCATGGGTACATTGGGATACCGTAAGTTGTTCAGTGTCTGAGCAAACGTTCGATGTGCTCCCTGGAATGGATACTGAGTTTGCTATTTCTCAGATAGATACGATGGCTGCCTACTTTGGAGTTCGTGCCTGTGTAACCTTCGGCTTGAATTGTCCTAGCGTAAGTACCGTAAGCATCAAGGAAGAATTATTGGATGGGAACATTGTTACCCTTGCTCCTAACCCAACGTCAGGAGCTATCCAGCTTTCTACTAATAATGGCCAAAGAATGACGACAATAGACATATTCAATGTCAACGGCCAGCTGGTAAGGCACTATGAGCCCAATACAGATATTTTCAATCGGGAAAATACAGGATTAGCTACTGGATTCTATTCGCTAGTAGTCCGATTGAGAGAAGGAGTAGTAACTAAGAAAATGATTATTACTGAGTAACTCCCCAGGATTACTCTTGCTACAAATATGTTCGAAAAGTTATCTGTGGAGGAGACTCCGCAGATAACTTTTTTTCTAGGAGGAGAGAAGAGAATAGCGCATCATCGGTTTTATTTCTCTATCTCTATCTTGGTTTTATTCTCATCATTATTCCATTTTTAGGCTTGAGGGTTACCAGCGGTTGCATACTAATCGGTTTATCTGAGAGTAAGCCTATATCAAATCTTCGGATGAGCATACTCAGTAGAATCTGCATTTCCATCATCGCAAAATGATTCCCAATGCACATCCTTGCCCCAGCCCCAAAAGGCATATAGGCATGGCGTGGAATTTTATTCTCAGGGGAAAACCTATCTGGCCTGAAGCTATTAGGTTCCTCCCAATATTGAGGGCTTCTCTGTAAAGCATAAAAGCTCAGATAAATGGTACTTCCTGCAGGAATCTTTACCCCTTCCATAATATCCTCCCCTATGGCTTCGCGAGAAACCACATATGCAGGAGGATATAAGCGGAGCCCTTCCTCCAATACTTGCCGTGTGTAGGTGAGCTTCTTCAGGTCATCCATAGTTGGGAGCTTTCCATTTAGTACACGCGCTTCCTCAGCCCTAACCTTTTCTATGATGTCAGGCTGTTTAGCCATTAGGTATAAGGTCCATGAAAGGGCATTGGCAGAGGTTTCATGCCCTGCCAGGTAAAAGGTAACTAGCTCATCCCTTAATTGCTGCTCTTCCATAGGCTCTCTCGTATCTGCATATCGGGCATTCAGCATCATGGACAGTAAGTCCACTTGATTTCCAGGGTTGGCTTTTCGTTCTCTTATCAGAGAAAAGATCATATCATCAAACGCCTTCTTAGTTTGCTCAAACTTCCTATCCTTCCCTGTGAGAATATCCATTTGTTTCTGGAAAGGCATATAAATACGCTTAATGATGACTTCCTGGCCGAAGCCAACAGATTCATACATCTGCTGCTTATCGAAGCCTTTAGCAGAACTAAATAGGGTTCGCATGACTACATCTGCCGTTACCTGCATCATTTCCATAGCCATGTTCACGCTATCTTCCTCCCGCACCCTGCTAGCCAGGTCCTGGTAGTAAGCTTCTGCTACCTCTCCCATGCCTGTTATCAAATTCTGTAGGTTAGCCTTGTAAAACACAGGCTGAGAGATTTTCCGCTGCTTCTTCCATAAATCTCCTTCACTGGTAACTAAGCCTTCTCCCACAAAGCTTTTTAGGTGCTGAAAGGCTACACTTTTTTTATAGTTTCTGGCATTGGTCTGAAGTACCCTTTTAATTACACTGGGCCTGAAAGTAACAAATAACTCCCTCACAGGAACTTTCACCTGGTAGAAGTCTCCTAACTCTTCTTCCTTTCTGTGGATGAAATCAGGCGTATTGGCAATGAAGTCTGTGGCAATCCCCAGGATATTCTTTCCCTTATACAGCTTCAGCTTTATTAATTCTGCAGACGCTTCCATATGTTGAAACTACAAAGCAGCTTATCAATAAGAAAGAGGGTTTACTCTGAAGCCCCCTTACCACCAAGCACCTACTTCCATATCTCGGTCTAATTCTGTTATTTGAGAATCGACTAACACAAACACTTATGAGAAAGCTACTTTTGTTAGGACTATTGAGCCTACTCCTTCTGCCCGTTTCCCTTTCCCAGCAAGTAGACCTGAAGGCCCTGGATGCCTATTTCACCCAGGTACAGCAAGACTGGGAAATTCCAGGTATGAGCATAGCCATAGTTAAGGACGGAAAACAGGTATTCAGCAAGGGGTACGGAGTAGCTGAGTTAGGAAAGAATACGCCCGTAGATGGGAACACCCTCTATGCTATTGCCTCTAATTCTAAAGCTTTCACTTCTGCTACTATGGCTACCTTGGTTCAGGAAGGGACGCTTTCCTGGGATGATAAGGTAAAGAGTTACCTCCCATACTTTGAGGTCTATGATCCATGGGTGAGCCAGCAGGTAAGTGTCAGGGATCTTCTTTCCCATAGAGTAGGCTTAGGAACATTCTCGGGTGACATCATGTGGTATAATGTAGAACTCAGTTCTGAAGAAATCATCAAGCGGATCAAGTATGTTCCCCAGGCCTTTGAGTTCCGTGCAGGATATGGGTATTCTAACTTGATGTTCATTACGGCTGGAGAATTGATCAGAGTAGTTACGGGAAAAACCTTTGGGGAAAATGTCCAAGAACGCTTTTTAGACCCACTGGGAATGGACAGAACCATTTACCTATTAAGTGAGCTGGAAACCAAGGGTAATTATGCCACTCCACATGCCTTTTTTGATGGAGAACATTATCCTATTCAGTGGACCTCATGGGAGGAAATAGCTGCTACTGGAGGTATGATCTCTTCCGTAAATGACCTAAGTAAGTGGATGATATTCAATATGGACCACGGCATTCATGAAGGAGATACTCTGCTGACTGCTGACTCCAGAAACATGGTTTGGACCCCTCACAATACCCGCATAGTAGATCACACCACGCCCAATGACTTTAAGCGGAACTTCTCAGGCTATGGGTTGGGCTGGGGACTGAGTGATTACCATGGCCAATTTCGCGTGGCCCATACTGGGGGTTATGATGGCATGATTACCTCTGTAGATATGCTGCCAGATGTTAAGCTGGGCGTAGTGGTCCTCACCAATGGAATGAAAAGCCCCATCAGAGCTGTCAGCCAGTATGTGATGGATGCCTATCTAGGCGTAGAGCCTAAAGACTGGTCCAAGATTCTACTTGATAGAAGGAATGAAGGCCTAGCCAATGACACCCGCATTCAGAGCAGAAAAGATAGTCGTGTTCCTAATACTACCCCTAGCCTCCCCCTCTCAGCCTTTGTAGGCACTTACCACGCAGATCTGTATGGGCATATGTATGTGAAGGAAGAAGATAGAAAACTGACTATCTCCTTTGAACATACTCCCGTACTGGCAGCCAATCTGGAACACTGGCATTATGATACCTTCAAGCTGGACTGGTCCTCAGACTATGAGCATGCCTGGTTTTCTTTTGGTACCGTCCAATTCCTCATTGACCACAATCGGCGGGTCAGTGGAATCGCTTTTGATGTCCCTAATGATGATTTCTTCTTTGAAGAGATAAATGCAAGGAAGGTAGAGGAAAAGTAAGTATAGTAAATTCTATTATTACCTGTAGCTTTCCTTTCTGTGGAGAATCCTGCCTATTCTTACAATTCTGATGCTACCCTCTATCCGGTAAAGGATACGGTAGTCCCCTATTCTAATACGCCATCCGTTTGATGAACCTACCAACTTAATACATCCATGAGGCCTAGGTTCCTTGGAAAGAGCCTCTATGGTTTCAACAGCTTTTATTCTATTTTTCTTTGGAAGTTTATCCAGATCCTTCTTTGCAGATCGGGTAATTACGACTTCATACATTAAATTTTTCCTTCAGCCTTGTATTCTGCCTTTAGTTCCTCTAAAGTCACTATTTCCTCTCTATCAGTCATTTCAAGAAGAAGCCCATCATAAAAGTCTTGCCAAGCTTCTCCATACTTGTCTTGATCGAGGACTATAACAATTCTGTTGGTCTCCTCATCTACCATAAAAGAAATACCAGGTAATTTTTCTAGCTCTTTTTTAGCCATTTCATTTGTTTCAATAAAAATAC
>JBCCLI010000064.1:0-22624 GCA_039026975.1 Bacteroidota bacterium
ATAAAGTAAAAGCAACAGCACTGCTACCCCCTTTCCTGAGAGAATACCAGTGCTGTCTTACATAGGCTATGATCAATTAGGCTTAGGCACCAGCATTCACATTCATTCCCCCATCTATGTTATACTCACTGCCCGTGATGAACCATGCATCATCAGAGGCGAGATAAGAAACAAGTTTAGCTACTGTCTCAGGGGTCCCGAATTCTTTCAATGGCACTCTCTGCTGAACGGCTGAGGTAAATCCCTGAAGTTGTTCCTGGCTCATTCCTGTCTTCCCAAAAATAGGAGTATTTACAGGTCCTGGATTCACTGAGTTAATTCTGATTTTACGAGGAGCTAATTCTGTGGAAGCTGTACGGGTAAATGAGTTCATGGCAGCTTTACTAGCAGCGTAGATAGCAGTATTAGCCATACCCGTATAGGCATTAATGGAGGATAAATTTATAATTGAAGCTCCTTCATTTAAGTGAGGTAAGAATTTCTCAATGGTAAAGACAGCTCCCTTAAAGTTAATATCCATGATGGTATCATAGCCTTTCTCATCTATATGTCCCAAGGGGGTAGGGAAAAATACTCCTGCATTCACAAAAAGGACGTCTACCTTTCCAAATTTGTCTGTTACCTCTGCAACTAACTTATCTGTGTCTGCCAAGCTTGACTGATCTGCCACTATTCCAGTTACCCCCAGGGTTTCGGCAGCGGTGGCTACTGCTTCAGGTTTTCTTCCAGTGATAATTACTTGTGCACCTTCCCGCACGAAGTTTTCTGCTGTGGCGTAACCTATTCCACTATTTCCTCCGGTTATGACGGCTACTTTTCCTGATAGTTTGCTCATAATTGAAATGAAGTTTTGTTATTAACTTCATTTTAGAACGATCATTCCATAATAGAGTTACAAGTTTTAGAATAAATATTCCAAAATAATTAAAAAATATCAGCTAGGTTCTAAGAGCCCCAAAAAAGAAACCCCTTATGGTCAGTATGCCTGATCATAAGGGGCGCAGATTATCCTCCTGAGGAGATCAATTCTCTGCTTTCTTCATTTTGATAACTTCTTGCTGAAGATCCATGACCATGGACTGGAGCTTTTCAAAAGACATATCTGGCTCAGGAAACTCGGAGGAGAGGTACAGCTTGGCTTTCCACAGCTCGCGTACGTCCTGAATATCTATCTCAAACTGGCTGTAATTAGTATTATCAGATTTAAGTGTAAGTGAACCACCTTGATCAGTCATATTACTGAACACTCTTTTATAGACCACTCCTTCAGAATCTGAGACCACTACATACGTCTGCCCGTTTTTAATATCAAGCCAATTCTCTACATACTCTGCTACTATAATGGTTCCGCTTTGGAGGGGCAGCATAGAATCTCCTGATATCTCGAAAGCCCTAAAGGAACCAGGACCCATGTTAGGCAGGTAAAACTTGGGAAGCTCTTCTATATACTCAGGGTCAGCAAAACCATTTAGATATCCTGCAGCAGCTTTCTGATTACTCACAAAATCTACGAACTGTCTCCCAATTCTATCAGTTGTGATGGGGAGCACCCTTACATGCTTGCCTGTGTAGTCTTGCGCTAGCTGCTTATTTTGCTCACGTAATTCTCCCAGACTAAACTCTCTCAAATCTTTTCTAACAATATCATCTATGGTGATTTCAAAGAAGTCAGACATTTTTTCTATAGTAGAGTACCTGGGGGTAGCCCTACATTCTTCATAAGCACCTATGGAGGATCTTCTTATGCCCAGCTTATCGGCCAATTCCTGCTGGGTCAGGCTTTTTTCTTTGCGGAGGTATTTGAGATTGTGGCCTATAATTTCCTTATCCTTTTCACCCATAATAAAGAGAGTTAGCTTGTATATCTTGTATTGTTTGTGTGATGTAGCGCTTTGTGATGCTTTCTAATCTTATTACGCTTTTTCCTGATCTATTTTGTACACTAATACAGTTAGCAGGAAGTAATAATTTTTAGCAAAGTATAAAAAATTTAGTATTTATCCCAATTATTTTTGACAAATGGCCCCATTATCCATTTTTTTTAGTACAAATTGAAGCTACATTTTATTCTGAGAGGACATTATGTATTTTTGGGTATGCTGTTAAGCTTAGATAAAATAAGTGTAGAGTTTGGGGGAAGATGGTTATTAAAAGAAGTTTCCTTCCAGTTTGTGGCAGGGGAACGCCTGGCCCTCATAGGCAGAAATGGAAGTGGGAAATCCACCCTCCTTAAGATAATGATGGGCCTCCTCAGCCCTTCCGAGGGAAAAGTCCACAAGGTGAGCGGTCTTAGCATGGGATATTTTCACCAGGACCTCCTCTCCTACCAGACTGATAAATCAGTTTTTGAGTTGGTCAAGGAAAGTTTTCAGCCTCTCTTGGATATTCAGGCAGAGATAGAAACCCTGCTGGCTAAACTGGAGGCTGGAAAGGCAGAAGCGGAGGACCTGGATACCCTTAGCACAAAACAAGCCGAGTTCACCACTAAAGGTGGAGACCAAATGGAAGGGAGGATTTACCAGACCTTAAGTGGGCTGGGCTTCACGCCTGAAGAGTTCCACATGCCCTTCCATACCTTTTCAGGTGGCTGGAGAATGCGCGCCCTATTAGCTAAAATGCTCCTCAATACCCCAGACCTACTCCTGCTGGATGAGCCTACTAACCACTTAGACCTTCCATCTATCCAGTGGTTAGAGAACTACCTCAAGACTTTTCAGGGAACCTGCATCATAGTCTCCCATGACAGGTTTTTTGTAGATAGGCTGGCAGAGAAGATATTAGAGATCAGGCACCTAAGGCTACATGAGTTTGCCGGCAATTATAGCTTCTATGAAAAAGAAAAAGAGCTAAGATATGATCAACTGAAAAAAACCTATGATAACCAACAAAAGCATATAAAAGAGCAGGAACGCTTTATTAACCGCTTCAGGGCCAAAGCCTCCAAAGCCAGGCAGGTACAAAGCAAGATTAAGCAGCTCGATAAA
Organism: Bacteroidota bacterium; assembly: GCA_039026975.1. Classification (GTDB taxonomy): domain Bacteria; phylum Bacteroidota; class Bacteroidia; order J057; family J057; genus JBCBKZ01. The sequence continues at coordinate 2,985 of JBCCLI010000064.1, forward strand.
ATCGAACGGGTAGAAGCCCCTGAGGAGGATCATGTGAGCTTCTCCTTCAGGTTTACCCTTAACAGGGCATCCGGTAAGGAGGTACTCACATTATCTGATGTAGGGAAATCCTACGACCAAAAACATATATTCTCACAGGCAGAAGCTCAGGTGATGAGAGGAGATAAAATAGGGCTGATAGGGCCTAATGGGCAAGGGAAGTCTACCCTCCTTAACATCATAGCAGGTACCACCGCCTATGAAGGTAGCGTAGAAAAGGGATATCATGTATCTCAGACCTTCTTTGCCCAGCATCAGCTGGAGGCCCTGACCCTTACTAAAACTATCTGGGATGAAATAGCTGATAATAGCACAGACAGGACTGAGCAAGAACTCCGAAATGCCCTGGGTGCCTTTCTATTCTCAGGAGATACAGTAGATAAAAAGGTGGGGGTCTTGTCAGGAGGAGAAAAATCCAGAGTGGCTCTGGTCAAAACCCTCCTCTCAGAAGCTAATTTCCTGCTGCTGGATGAGCCTACCAACCACCTGGATATTACCAGCATACAGACCATGATAGAGGCCCTGAATGCCTATGAAGGGAGCTATATCATTGTTTCTCACGACAGGTATTTCCTGAGACAGGTTACCAATAAGGTATGGTACATTCAGGAAAAGCAGGTGAAAGCGTATCCAGGCTCATACCTGGAATATGAAGACTGGGTAGCGAGAACACAGGCAGCAGAAGCAGAAGCTACTTCTGCTATTCTCTCTCCTTCTATCCCTTCAGAGGAGAAAAAGCCCGTAGATTTCAAGCTCCAGAAACAGCAGAAAAATAAACTGAAAAAGCTGGAAAGAGAAATAGCCACATTAGAAGAGAAAATAGACCATCTGGAAGCTGATAAAAAGCGTAGTGAGCTGCAAATGGCCTCGCCAGAAGTAGCTTCAGATTTCTCTAAACTTCAGGCAGAACAGGAAAATTTACATAAAATTACCCAACAGCTGGAGGAGCTCACTGAGTCCTGGGCAGAAAAATCTGAGGAATATGAGGCCCTTACCTCCTAAGCCATCCTAAGTATGAAAAAAGTATTAATAGCAGGCGGCAGTGGAATGATAGGTAGCCTGGTGGTAGGCCACTGCTTATCATCTGAAGAAGTGTCAGAAGTAAGGAGCCTATTACGGCGACCCTCCGGTACCCAACATCCCAAGCTGCAAGAAAGTCTCATCCAAGATTTTCCCACTTATGACGGAAAACTGGATCTGTTTTCAGGGATAGATACAGCCTTTTTTTGCATAGGTGTCTACACAGGCCAAGTTTCAGCCCAGCAATTCAAGGAGATCACCCTGGAGTATGCCGTACAATTTGCTACCCACTTAGCGGCTCAATCTCCCCATGCCACCCTCTGTCTCCTAAGTGGAATGGGAGCCGACAGGACAGAAAAAAGTAAAACCGCTTTTGCCAAGTATAAAGGCATGGCCGAAAACCAGATAGCCACCCTTGGGCTAACATTCTACTCTTTTAGACCTGCCTATATTTATCCGGTTACGCCCAGGAAGGAGCCTAATGCCATGTACGCGATAAGCAGGGCCTTATACCCGCTCATTAAGTTGTTTGGAGAAGGGGCCAGCATCCAGTCTACTGAACTGGCTGAAGCCATGTTTACGGTGGGCATGCAGGGAGCAGATCAGGAGATTCTGGAGAACAAGGAGATACTAGCGGTTTTAGGTTGACACTGCCTTTCTCTGCTAGCATAAGATACTTTGCGGGATCAACTGACAGTTCTTTTCGGTCGAAACATTCAACTCAACCTCAGGCTTTCCTCAAGCTGATAAAGAGATTCGTCAGAATCTCCCCCTCTATAAACAAGAAAAGGCATTCCTTGTGAGAATGCCAAATCTGTTTTGGTGAAAGGGCGCTTGTCATCCCATCATACTGAAGGGCCAAGCTACGAGTCTAACTTCATGTCGGGACGTTTCTATGCCCGAATCTTACTAGCCAACTTTTGTATACATACAAACTATACAATATTCTTTGTCTGAAGGTTTAATCAAAGATAGGAGGAATCCCTTCAGCTTTTTGACTAAAAAGGCTATTTATCTTACAAGTATGAATATTCATCTCAATGAATCTTACTCACATAAAGCGACCTATAACAGTTAAAATTTGATGATTTAGCATTTTCCGGGCTTATATATCATATAAATTATACATCTATGAGTGTGGATATTACATACGAAAAATGAATTATTTTAGGTAATTTTCTCTCGGCCAATCCAATATCACCCTTCCCTCTTTTCCCTCCATCCGTCATTGGTAGGCTTTTTCTTACCACTGGGCGAGGGAGAAGGTTTTTTAGTCTAAAATCAATGCTTAGGTAGATCATTCTCCTGCTGAAAGCGGTATATTCTATGTGTATATGCCAATCTTTTTATGAAGCAGGGTGCCACATTCTTTACGTCTACTACCTCCAGGATAGCCTTTCACATTCTCTTTTGGCTCTGTTATATAGGCTTCTTCACCTTACTTAGTAGTGAAGATGAATACAAGCTGACAGAGGCTTTTTATGCAGAACTTCTCAGGCTGCCGGTAAAGTTAGCGGTGGTTTATACTACCTTATACTGGCTTATCCCCTCCTTCCTTTTACAGAAAAAGTATTGGAAGTTCACCACTAGTCTTCTTCTACTCCTGCTGGTGGCCGGTTTTGGGCAGAGACTGATTACTTACTACCTCATCTACCCCATGCGCTATGATGGACAACTCATCCCCTATGGAGATCTTTTCCATGCCTACCGCATCATTAAAGGCATCCTTGACATTAATTCAGTAGTCATTCTAACAGCATCTATCAAGATTTTGACTTACTGGTATAAAACAGAAAAAAATAGTGAGGCCCTGGCTAAGCAGAAACTGGAAGCAGAGCTTAATTTCCTAAAAGGTCAGATACACCCTCATTTTCTATTTAATACCCTTAATAATCTATACTCCCTGACACTCAAAAAATCTGATACTGCCCCTCAGGTAGTGCTTAAACTGTCTGGCCTGGTCAATTATATGTTGTATCACGCATCTGAGCGCAAGGTGGCCCTTTCTCAAGAAATAGAGAGCATACAGGACTATCTAGCTTTAGAAAGCCTCAGGTATGGGGAAGAGCTAGACTTATCCTTTACCATTTCAGGCAGTATTTCTCATGTACAAATAGCACCCCTGGTCCTCCTACCCTTTATAGAAAACAGCTTTAAGCATGGCGTCAGCGAAGAAATTCAAGGTAGGTGGATCAACATACAATTAGACTTGTCAGATTCAGTACTCAGCTTTCAGGTAGCTAACAGTAAAGACCAGATAGCTACTACTCCTACAGCCCTTTCTGAAGGAGGCATAGGGTTACGAAATGTAAAAAGAAGGTTAGAACTACAGTATCCTGATAAACATACCTTGGACATAGAGGATAAAGGAAGCTCCTTCCATGTGGCTTTAGTCCTATACCTCCAAGAGATAGACCATTCCGTTTCACCCGTTTTAACTAATACTACCCTCATATCATGAAGATAAGATGTATAGTTGTAGATGATGAGCCCTTGGCAGTAGATATCCTTACCTCCTATGTGAAAAAAGTAGATTCTCTTGAACTACTGGGTAGTATGAATAATGCCATTGAAGCCTTTAACTTTTTGGCAGAGCATGAGGTAGATCTGGTGTTCTTGGATATACAAATGCCCAAGATTACAGGACTGGACCTCCTAAAAAACCTGAGTAAAAAGCCCCAGGTAGTATTCACTACAGCCTACAGAGAATATGCCTTGGATGGATATGATTTTGACATCATTGATTATCTGCTGAAGCCCATCTCCTTTGACCGCTTCCTAAAATCTGTCAATAGGTATATGCAAAGAACCTCTTTTGAGAAAAAACCTCAACCTGATGCCTTTGTACAGCAGGAGTCCGTAGGGGGAGATGTCTTTATTTACCTGAAAGCAGATAAGAAGATGGTGAAAATCTATCTAAAGGATATTCTATACATAGAAAGCCTGAAGGATTACATACGCGTAAAAACAGACCAAAAATCTGTAGTTACCTACCAGAGAATTTCCTTCATGGAAGAAAAATTACCACCTAACATGTTTCTCAGGGTACATAGATCTTTCATTACCTCCCTCTCTAAGGTAGAAGCATTCTGCGGCCATTTTGTGGAAGTGAGTGGAAAAGAAATCCCCATAGGACGGAATTACCGTCAACACGTATTGGCTGTGCTGAATAAACAGAACATCCTTACAGACTGACGTTCCCGTCCCAATATAGGCGGATGATTACATTATTTGATTATTTAGTCAAAAAAATACCCACCTTTACTATGTAGCATAGCTTACAGACACACGACAAGGCTGCCCGTTCACATAATAACTCAGACATGCAGCATTATATGGTAGAATGTACCTTACCGGAGGAGCTACCGGCAGAATTTGTGCTTTTGATCCCCAGACAGCGTGAGGCGGTAAAGAAGATGATGGTAAAAGGAACCATCAGTTCTTACACCTTGGCAGAAGATCGCAGCAAGTTGTGGATAGTAATAAAGTCTGACACAAAAGAAAAAGCAGCTGGCTTTTTTGAAAGCTTACCCCTAGCCAAATTTATGACTTACTCTTTGGTGGAAACTACCGTCCACAGGATTGTTTCCCATGTGCAAGTCCACTATCTATGCATGAATTAGGGAAAGTACCCCTACCCACTGAAAAGCTCCGTTTATTGAATATTTCTGATCTTTCAACCAACGGATTCTACTAATCATCTACAAGGCTACAGAATACCTGAATAATTTGTTACTTTTGATCTCGGGTGCGCTAGAAATAAAACTGAGGGATTGTGAGTAACCTTTTTGAAAAGAAATACGATTTTAGGACACACTTTAAAAATCCTGAAACCCGAAAGAAAATTCTCCTTGGATGTGGAGGCTTTTTAGCAGCTATCCTCCTGTTCATCTTAGGGCTTTCCATCAGTGTGCGTATGGAGTGGTTAGGAGAATTACCTGATAAGCAGGAACTCGCCCATATAGACACTGACCTGGCCACAGAGGTCTTGAGTGCCACGGGAAAGCCTCTGGGAAAATATTATACCACCCACAGGTCTGAAACCCGCTATGAAGATCTGCCAAATCACCTCATTTATGCATTAGTAGCTACTGAGGATGCCCGCTTCTACGAGCATGATGGAATAGACATGCGTTCCATGTTTAGGGTGCTGTTTAAATCTATTTTACTGAGAGACCAAGCCAGTGGAGGTGGTAGCACCATCAGCCAACAATTAGCCAAAAACCTATATCCCCGAAAGAGATATGCCTTTGCCAGTTTATTGACAAATAAAATCCGGGAAGGGATCATAGCCCAAAAGCTGGAAGATATTTACAGCAAGGAACAAATACTTACGCTCTACCTGAACACAGTAAGTTTTGGAGAGAATACTTTTGGGATAGAAGTAGCTGCCAGAAGATTCTTTAACACCTCCCCTGCCCTCCTAAAACCGGAAGAGTCCGCTGTCCTGGTAGGCATGCTAAAAGCTACTACTGCCTATAATCCGCGCCTGAACCAAGCCAGGTCGGAAGCCAGAAGAAATACCGTCCTCAGCCAAATGATAAAGTATGGCTTCATGGAATTTAAGGAGGCCGACTCCCTACAGAAGCTACCCATAGCCTTAGATTATAGATTAGTAAACCAACATGACGGCCCTGCCCCTTATTTCAGGGATTTTCTCAAGCAGGAATTATCGCAGATCAGTAAAACGCTCCTTAAGCCTGACGGCACACCCTACAATGTGTATGCAGACGGACTGAAGATTTACACTACCCTGGATGCTGACCTACAGGCCTTAGCTGAAACAGCAGTAACAGAGGAAGTGGCTACGCTTCAGAAAAGCTTTGATCAGTATAACAGACCTACCTACAAACGTGCTGCTAACAGCCAGATGATAAGGCAGGCGGTGAAAAAATCAGATCGATATAAAAAACTCCATAAGCAAGGCTATACAGCCACACAGATAGATTCCATTTTCCTGGTTCCTATCCCCATGGAACTCTTCAGCTGGGCAGGGCTTCAAGAGAAAAATATGAGCCCCATGGATTCCATTATCTACTACCAGTACTTCCTACATGCAGGACTGTTATCTATGGATCCACACTCTGGGCATATTAAAGCATGGGTAGGCGGCATAGATCATAAGTTTTTCCAGTATGACCATGTTACTTCCACCAGGCAGGTAGGCTCTACGTTCAAGCCCTTAGTGTATGCAGCAGCCCTGGAAAAGGGACTGTCTCCATGCAGGTATATCTCTAATGAAAAAACCTACTTTACCAGCTATGATAACTGGTCTCCCAGAAATTCAGATAATGAATATGGAGGGGAGTATTCTATGGAAGGGGGCCTTACCCATTCTGTTAATGTAGTGGCTGTAAACCTTATGATGGAAACAGGCATCCCCTATGTAGCTTCCCTAGCCCAGCAAATGGGTATCTATCATACGCTTCCCCAAGTACCCTCCCTGGCATTAGGTTCAGCAGATCTTTCCCTATATGAGATGGTATCAGCTTACAGCAGCCTTACTAATGGAGGCTATAAGGTCAAGCCTGTAAGTATACTGAAAATAGAAAACCGTGAGGGAGAGGTGATTTATGAGGCTGGCGCATTTACCTCAGAGCGGGTGATCTCTCGTCAAAGTTCGCAGATCATCACCCAAATGCTCAGAAGCGTAGTAAACAGAGGGACAGGGGCAGGCCTAAGGTACAGGTATGGATATAAAGGTGAAGTGGCCGGAAAGACAGGTACCACTCAGGATCAGGCGGATGGATGGTTTATAGGTGCTACCCCCAGGCTAGTAACTGGCGTATGGGTGGGAGGAGAAGATAGACGAGTCCACTTTAACACCCTTAGTAGAGGCCAGGGAGCCAGGACAGCTATGCCTATTTGGGCTAATTATATGAACGCCTTAACCAGGGAATCCACCTTTAAAGACATATCCAAAGCTACTTTTGCCCCCATTAACCCCGTAGTAGCAGACCAAATGGCCTGTGATCAATTCCAGTTCTACCTGGGTATGAGCGACTTCAAAGCGTGGTGGCGCAAGCAGAATCAACCCCAATCTCAGGACCCCTTCTCCCCTCAGAGGAGATATGAGAACTACCAGGAGCCCGGCCAAATCAGAATAAACATAGGAAGAGACGGCCTATCCATCATTCCTGGTCAGCGAAATATGGCTACTGAAAGAAACAGGCAGCGTAGAGACAGGCAGCGTCAGAGACGCTACCAGTAAGGGAAGAACTCTCCTATAATTTAGTTAAGAAGGAAGCTGCATGTGTTAGGTGTGCCTCTCTTTTCTCAGGTGCCATTCTTTGGGAAGTTCTTACCATCATAGCCCACCTGGGGTTTTTCTGTAATCTTTCTCCATGTTTGAAAATAAAGTTCCAGTATAATCCATCCCAGATATCAGACCATTCTCCAGTTTTATAATGGCTCATTTTCCGGACATAGTTAGACCCACTGAAATAGGGCTTAGTGGTAATCAGGCCTCCATCTGCATGCTGGCTCATGGCATACACATTAGGAACCATCACCCAATCATAGGCATCTATAAACATCTCCATGAACCACTTGTAAATCTGCTTAGGATCAAATTCACAAATAAACATAAACCCACCTAATATCATTAGTCTTTCTATATGATGGCAGTACGCGAAGTCTAGCGTCCGCTGTATGCTCACGTCTAGGGGGGTAATTCCTGTATCTGCGGTGTAGAAGGAAGTGGGAATATCTCTCGTATGGTTCCAGTGATTAGAGGTTCTCATGGTTACCCCATACCTCTCATAGCTGTATCGGATAAATTCCCTCCATCCTATAATTTGTCGGATAAATCCCTCTAAGGAAGCCAGCGGTATATTCCGGATCTCATGAAAGTTTAGCGCTTTTCGTACCACTTCCATAGGATCTAATAATCCTATGTTGAGCATAGGCGTGAGTACCCCATGGTACAGAAAAGGCTCATCTTCTACTATGGCATCCTCATAAGGCCCAAACAGCGCAAACCGCTGTTCAAAGAAGGTATCCAGCCATGCCTCTGCTTCCTCATGGGTAACGGGATACCTAAAGCCAGCGGCACTTCCAGGATGGGCAGAAAAATGCTCAGCTACATAAGTATGTGCTTCTTTCACAAATTCATTTTGGGCAGGGGTAGGAATGGAAGGAATGGCGGCTAGCTCCTTCTTGGGAACTTTCTTCCTATTTTCTGTATCATAACTCCACTTTCCACCCAAGGGTTCAAGGGATTCATCTATCATAATCCCTAAACGCCTCCGCTGATACTTATAAAAGTCAGCCATAAACATCCGCTTCTTGTCTTTGAAGTAGAATTCGCTCTCTTCCTTAGTATTAATAAAGTTGGGAGAATCTGATTCTTCCATGTCTATGGATAGTGCCTTACAAGCTGCTTTTAGCAGGCGCCTTAAGTCATAGTCTACCGTATCCACTAGGAAGATCTTTCGCAGTCCTTTGCGCTGAAAAAAGTTCTTCAAGTCAAAATCCTCTTTTATCTCTTCCAGCGCTACATATTCCACCTGATAGCCTTTTTTCTGTAGGCCTTGTTCATAGGCCTTCATACTCGCTCTGTGAAGAAGAACTTTCTGTTTATGATAGCGGATTTGATATCTTGTATCATGCAAAAAAAAGGGATGTTCTACTAAAAAAACAGGTCGATCTACGTCTATAGCAGGATGACTTTTAAACAGCTGATGGGGAAAAACAATGGTAGCCTCCATAATATGGATTATCAGGTAACATAAAAATTAGGCTGTTAGGGTAGAGTAACATACTTAAACTGGACTACTTATAAATAGTTTTATATGTATTGGCGGAAACAAAAAGATCCTTACTCTTATTAAGTAAAAGGTAGTTAGAATAGTAAAGAAGGGAGCCTGTAGAGTCAACTTAGAATCCGGAATACAACCTTACTTTAAGGAAACCACCCTCAGTCATAAGGGATATTAATAGCCTTTTTTCATCAACTGTTAGGAAAATATTACACGGTTTATATATGAAAATCCCTATTTATTTAAATCGGAAAAGCTCGTTCTTTACCTGCAATACATGATTTTGAAAAGGAACTTGTTCTATTGCAGGTTTATTTGTTGTTTCACAATATATTTGTAACACTATAATTTTGTAGTTTTTGCCCGCTTTTGAGGCTGAAAATATAATTCGCTATGCTACGAAAGACCACCAACTCCAGAAAGGTTAGATTCAAAAGTACACCTGAAAAAGATAAATTTGCCAAAGCGTTAAGAATTGCCATAGCCATGTATTTTAAGGAGAATGGAATCTCCAAGTATGGAAACCGTGAGATGCACTTCAAGACGGTTTTTGCCATAGTAGCATGGTCTACGGTATATGCTATCATCATGTCTAATGCCCTGAGCCACAACGTACTCCTACTGTGGTTAGGCTTTACGCTTTTAGGTTACGTAAATATTTTTATTGCATTTAATATTGGGCATGATGCCTGCCATAATGCCTACTCCGGAAAGATGTGGGTAAATAAGATGATGTCTTATTCCATGAACTTCATAGGGGCTAATTCATATTTATTCAGAATGATGCACAATGTTCATCACCAGTATGTGAACATTCACGGAACGGATGTGACCCTGGAAACACATGGATTATTTAGGTTCACGCCAGATGAGCCCTATAAGCCCGTCCATAAATTCCAGCATATCTATACGCCTATCCTTTATTCGTTAGCAGCTGTGCACTGGACCATCATTAAGGACTTTAAGTGGTTCTTTGGAGAAACGCACATAGGTAATAAAAAGAACATCAAGCACTCTAATAGTGAGTTGATGATTTTAGTAGCTTCTAAAATAGTTCACTTTGGGTTACATGTAGCGCTACCATTGATTTACCTGGATGCGGCCTGGTGGGCCATCCTGTTAGGCTATGTATTTGTTCAGTTCCTTCCTGGTTTGACTTTTGCCCTTATTTTCCAGGTTACCCATATTTATGAGGGAACGCATTATCCTACCCCTGATGAGCATGGAAACATAGAGAATAACTACGCCATCCACGTAATGGAGACTACAGCGGATTTTTCCAGAGAAAGTAGAATTGGAAGCTGGCTAATGGGCGGCATTAACATACATGTTATCCACCATATCATGCCTGGAATTTGTCATGTACACTATCCTGCCTTAACCAAAATTCTTATCAAGGTTGCTAATGACCATGGGATAGAATATCATGAAAATAAAACTTTCGCAGAAGCGTTGAAAAAGCACATGAGAATGCTTAAATTACTAAGCAAGCCTGATGCTAAGGTGCCTAAGTACAAGGAATATTCGACTGCCACTGTGTAAGTTCTATTTTCACAAAGAAAATTGCAGCCTCCTCCTTGTTGGGTGAGGCTTTTTTTATGGATCAATATGCAGAACCCTCTACCTGAGAATGTATACCTGCTCTACAGAAAAAAGTGGCGATCAACCGTGTGTGGTACGCTCGTGGGGCTAAGTATGCTTTCTACTCATGGAGTGGCTCAGCAGATTAGTCGTTCTGAACCGCTGGGTATTTCCTCCTTTCAGTCTTACATACAAGACTTTGTAGGGGAGGGTGATTTCTCAGGGAATGTCCTTATAGCTAAGGGAGGTCAGTTGCTACTGAAAGAGAGCTTTGGGTATGCAGACCTTAATCAACAAAAACCTAATGCTGCCCAAACCTGCTTCCCCATGCTAGCCCTAAGTCAGCTGTATACAGCCTCCCTGGCTTACGAATTAGAAACAAAAGGAGCATTATCTTTGGAAGTTCCCATCTCAGTATTTTCTCCAGGCATTCATCCTTACGGACATAAAATTCAATTGGGGCATCTATTATTTCACCAGTCTGGTATCCCCGACTTCTGGTTTCAGAAAGGAAGCAGAAATCCGGTTTCTTCCATTACCACTCCGGTAAATATTAGGAAGTGGATACAGGAAGAAGACCTTCTCTTTGAGCCAGGAATGGAGAACGAACAAAGCCATTCTAATTATGTGCTGCTGGCCCATATTCTAGAATCCATTGGGGGAAGACCCTATGCCTCCCTCCTGCGGGAACTGGTATTCAATAAGTACGCAATGGACCATTCCGGGAGTCTCTTAGCCAAGAAAAGTAGCCATCTTTTGGCAAAGGGGTATGATCCTGCATTTAATGTACTCAAGCTAGCTCCTACCTCCTTTGGAAATCATTTTTTGATGCCAGGAACCACAGAATACTACACTACCATAGAAGATTTATTTACCTGGAATCAGGCCTATACAGCTACCTTCTATGAGCAGGGAATTCCCTTAGAGAAGCTAGGCTGGGAACTTCAATATGATATGGAAAGTAGCTACTATGCCAGACAGAGTAGAGGCCCAGGCTACAGCTCTTATATAGCCTACTTCCCAGAACAAAAGTATACCGTCATCCTGTTGAGCAATGTACAGTCAGACGCGATTAAACTGATGGGAGAAGGGATAAACCACATGCTCCTGGGAGGCGCAGGAAGCAAGCCTGTTCAAAGGCAAGAAAGCTACCTCCTTACGGAGGACCCAAGAATATTTACGGGTAAGTATGAGGTCATGACTGACTATCTACTCCAAATCAAGAGAGAAGAGGATAAACTGTACCTTAAGGACATGAGTGGCCCCTGGATGCCCCTGGAGGCTATGGATGATGATACCTTCTTCTACAGGCCCCTATATGTCCCCATTCATTTTGTGGAAGATTCCAGTAAGCAAATAATAGGATTAAAATGGGATGGACAGTATTATTGCCCTAAACTGCTGCAATAATGTCTGTCAACCTATCTGCCCTGGCCCAGGAAAGTAAAGCTGCTTACTCCATCATTCAACCTTACATTTGGCACACTCCTTTTATTTACTCTCCTGCGCTTAGTAAGCGCACAGAAGGAGAGGTATGGCTGAAATTAGAAAATGTACAGCTTACAGGCTCCTTTAAAATTAGGGGCGCTGCCTATAAACTAAGTAAACTTAAACAAGCCGGCTACTCCCAAAGAGTCATCACTGCTTCTACAGGTAACCATGGACATGCAGTAGCCCATATGGCCCAGGTACTAGGCATGAAAGCCTCTCTCTTTTTACCCACTAATACCCCCCAGTCCAAGCTGGATAAACTGACTACCTACCCGGCAGAGCTGGTAAAGATAGGAACTGACGGCCTGGAAGCTGAGGAGGCCGCTAAAGAGAAGGCGGAAAAAGAAGGATTGGTATATCTCTCCCCCTATAATGACCTGGATGTCATGGCTGGCCAGGGAACTATAGCCTGTGAGTTGACTGAAAAGATACAGCAGCTAGATGCAGTGGTGGTAAGCGTAGGAGGAGGTGGGCTTATATCTGGCATAGGCGCCTACATGAAAACCTACTTTCCAGATACCCAAATCATAGGCTGCCAACCTGCCAATTCTGATATCATGTACAGATCCATCCAAGCCGGTAAAGTTCTGGATCTTCCTTCTTCCCCCACCCTATCTCATGGAACCGCCGGTGGCATAGAAGAAGAAGCCATTACTTTTTCCTACTGCCAGGAAATAGTGGATGAATGGATGATCATTCAGGAAGAAGACATACAAGAATCCCTGAGATGGCTTCTCCAGCACCAACAGTTGCTGGTGGAAGGAGCAGCAGGGCTGACGGTAGCTCCCTGTTTAGCAGGAAACCACCTGATCAAAGGGAAAAGACTCGCCCTCATATTATGCGGGAGTAAAATCAGTTACCAGGAACTCAAGTCCTTGTTTGAGTAAGTAAGACAGATTTTTTTCCTCCTTAGAGGAGAAGGGTTTGTCCAACTGTAGATTTTCTCTATTTTACATTACTTTCAACCATTCAGGGAAATACGTGAGCACAATTTTTGTCCCCCCTTGTATAAACGGTAGAAGACTGGTTATATCGGATATCCATGGCTGTAAGCGTAGCTTTAAAGCCTTACTTGATAAGGTATCTCTCACTAAAAAAGATCAACTTTTCCTATTAGGAGACTATATAAATAAAGGACCTGATAGTCTGGGGGTTATAAAGCTGGTTCTCTCTATGCAGGAAAAGGGATATCAGCTCTTCCCCCTAAGAGGAAACCATGAAGAAAACCTAATTGAAGCAAGTAAACATGCCCACACCTTATACAGCTTTCTGATAGATCAGAAGTCCACTGACCTTCTCAATGATGAAGGACAGCTCAGAAAGAAAGTAATGAAATTCATCCATCAGCTCCCCTATTCTTACGAGTTAGAAGACTACATTCTGGTGCATGCAGGCCTAAACTTCAACGTAGCTAAACCCTTCAGTGACACTTATTCTATCCTTAACATCCGAGACTTCCCCATAGACAAGAAAAAACTAAAGGGGAAGAGAATTATCCATGGGCATAACCCTAAGCCACTACACATTATTGAAGAGGCTATCAACAAACAACACAGTGTGATTCCCCTGGATAATGGGTGTGTCTTTAAGGGGTTTAGAGAACATCTGGGAAATTTACTTTGCCTGGACCTAACTAATTGGGAACTTACCCTCCAAACCAACATAGAAAAACTAAAATACAGCTAATATGTCCGCCTCCCCTTCCTCTTTAATCCAGCATCTCACCTCCCTGGAGCATGCTGGTCAGACATTACTAGCAAAGTTCCAGCCTTACCAGCAGCAGATCCATCCTGCCTTCCGGGAAAGCTTAGAAAACTTCCTCTACTATCTGGCTGTGAGAAAAGAAGACATCAGAGATTTACAAAAACAGCTGGGGAAACTGGGGATGTCCAGACTAGGTAGGGCTGAAAGCCATGTACACGCAAGCATATTAGCTATCAGAAATAACCTTATACGGCTTGATTCTGTCACTGAGGTCCTTTCATCAGGCTTCGAAAAAAACTTTGAAAAGGGCCACCAAATCCTGGCCGAGCATGCCCAGGACTTGCTGGGTCCGGAAATCAAGGGAAGAGCCGCTCGTATCATGGTTACCCTTCCCTCTCAAGCTGCCACAGATCAAGCCTTGGTTAAAGACATCATAGGAACTGATATAAGTATTCTCCGCATTAACTGTGCCCATGATGAGGTGTCTGACTGGGAGAATATGGTAGCACACATCCGCAAGGCAGAGGAAGAGGTAGGGGTCCAAGTGAAAATAGCCATGGATCTGGCAGGACCTAAGTTACGGACGGGGCCACTCCCGGCAGGTCCTAAGGTCAAAAAGATCCGCCCAATAAAAAATGCCAAGGGAGAGGTAGTAGAACCTGCCCTGTTTACCGTAGGGCTGGCAGAGGAAGAAGGAATAGACATACCCGTAGAATCTCTGGCTGACACCATTCAGCCGGGGGATACCATCCGTTTGAGAGATGCCAGGCAGAAAAAGCGAAAACTGCGTGTGCTCAAAGTACTAGCGGGTAAGTTACTGGTGAAGGGTAATAAGACCACTATCTTTGAAAGTGGGGGACTCCTCAGTTTTATGAGAAAGGATGCCCTGTTAGCCGAGTCCCGTGTAGGAGAGCTTCCTCCCATTCCCGGGTTCCTCAGCCTGAAAAAAGGAGAGCTTTTACGGTTACAGCTGGAAGAAAAGGAGGGTAAAAATGCTGCCATGAAAGAAGGGATACTAACACCTGCTTCCATCTCCTGTGCCATCCCTGAGCTTTACACTAGTGCTAAAAAGGGAGAAAGAGTCCTATTAGATGATGGAACCATAGAAGGGATTATAGAAGAAACTGGAAATGATGAGCTACTCATCAGACTTACCCATACTAAACCTCAGGGAAACAAATTAAAGGCAGATAAAGGCATTAACCTACCTGATACAGATCTCAAGCTCAGAGGCCTAACCGACAAAGACAAGAAAGATCTCCACTTTGTGGCGCATAAAGCAGACATCATTAATATGTCCTTTGTAAATGAACCCCAGGATGTGGAAGACCTTCTGGTAGAACTGGATAAGCATGGAAAGAGAAATGAGCTCGGCATTGTGCTGAAAATAGAAACCCGTAAGGGATATGAAAACCTTCCTGCTATTATTCTGACGGCTATGAAAACATACTCCTTGGGCGTCATGATAGCCAGGGGCGACTTAGCCGTAGAATGTGGCTGGGTCCAGTTAGCAGAAGTTCAGGAAGAAATTCTCAGGATATGTGAGGCAGCCCATGTCCCCATCATTTGGGCTACCCAGGTTTTGGAAGGACTAGCCAAAACCGGTCTACCCTCACGGGCAGAAATTACAGATGCTGCCATGTCTCAGCGGGCAGAATGTGTCATGCTAAATAAGGGTCCCTATATAGTGGAGACCATAAAAACCCTGGATCTCATCTTGAGAAATATGCAGGATATTCACATGAAGAAAGCCCCTATGCTGGCAGGACTTGAGATGAATTTAGATGTATAATCTAGCTCAATCTAAAACCACCTGTTCGGCATTCTCCAGAACATACAACATGCCCATAGGGTCATGTGCATTTACCCTTAAGATACCCTTCAGTTTAACCCTTTCTTCCTGATAATCTATGTCTTCCTTTGCAAAGATTTCCACTACTGTTTCTGGACCTCCTCCCCCACAGAAAAAACACTGGGAAATAGGAAGAGAGGAAAGTACAAAGTGCTTAGAAGCCTTCTGGCCTTCCAGGGGATAAATGTAGCCATCAAGGGTAATTTCTTTTCCATCCTTTTCCAGGATGATAGAAGGAAAAACAGGTTTTGGCATGCCAAAACCTGTTGTTTCTCCTGTATTCTCATCAAAGCTTACTCGCTGGAGAATGAACCAGTTAGGATCAGCCTGGGTAAAACCTCCAAGGCTTATCCCCAACAAGCAAACTATTAATACAAGTATTCTCATATAGATCTTATCTTCCGCTGCTGCTGGACCCTGAGGAAGACATCCCGCCATCTAGTACATTTCCATCAGCATCTATCATAACGATATTATCAAGATTCAGTTCTTGTAGGCCAGGGAGAATTTTCTCCTTATCTCCTACTACAAACCACATCATATTTTCAGGCTTCACAAATTTCTCAGCAGAGGTATGTACATCTCCCAAAGAGAGGTCTTTCACCTCTGTGCTATAGCTGTCATAATAGGTGTCCGCCAATCCATACCTTACTATTTCTCCCAGGGAGCCATTGACAGCTCTATTAGTTTCCCATCTGCCTGCAAGCTGGAGAATGGTATTCTGCTTATTTTTATCAAACTCTGCCTGGGTAACAGGTTTTTCTCCTATGAATATATTCATCTCCTTCTGGATCTCTATGATGGACTCTTTGGTTTTATCCGTTTGTACGGGCGCATAGGCAATTAAGGGTCGCTGTCCCTGAGCGTCCAAGAGTATACTTCTCACCCCATATGACCAGTGTTTATCCTCACGTAGGTTCATGTTCAGGCGGGAAGTAAAGTCCCCTCCTAGTACATTCATCATGGCCTCACGTGCTATTTCAGATTCCTCTCCATAAGGGGATACCAGGTATCCTGCTATGATAATGGATTGCTGAGATTCAGGTCTGTCCATTAGGTACAGAACGTTTCCTTTTTTACTAGACACGCTGGCAATTTTGGTAGCAGGGGTCCTTCCTTTCTTCCAGCCTCCCAGTTTAGCCTCCAGCTTTTCTGTCAGTTCATCCATGCTTATATCTCCTACTACTGTCAGCACGGAATTATTAGGTTTAATGAAGGTCTTATAGTAGTTCTTCACATCATCCAGGGTGATGGCACTTACCGTAGCTTCTAAGCCAGAACCAGTGAGCGGCTTGGCATAAGCGTGGCCTTCTCCATAGAGAAACTTAGGCATTACCCTAATAGCCATCTGCACAGGCTGAGCTTTTTCTCTATTGATGTTATTGAGCTGATTTTTCTTCAGCCGGTCAAATTCTGCCTGGGGAAAGGCTGGATTTAGTATCACGTCTGCAAACAGGTCCAGACTTGGGTCCAAAGACTGCTTGAGGGTATTCAAGCTTACATTAGCCTTATCTAGGTTAGCAAAAGTACCTATGGAAGCTCCCATAAGCTGAAGTTGCTCATTAATTTCCAAGGAAGACTTAGTGGCAGTACCTTCATCTAAGAGGTTCATGGAAAGCTGAGCCAGCCCTAACTTATCTTCAGCATCCGTAGCATACCCAGCATTGGAAATGAGCTGCATTACCATAGTAGGTACGCCTTCCCTTCTGGCGAGCACCACTTCCAATCCGTTTTTCAGGGTTTTTCTCTGTACGGTAGGGAAGTTAACGGTAGGTACCTCTCCAACTTCTGGTAGCTTACTTCTGTCTATCCCTTCTGCCGAGGCTGCATACTTAGGGAAGGGGTCACAGATTAAGGTATAAGTTCCGCCTGTCAGCCACTCCTGGGCAGTCATATGGATAGCCTTAGTAGTGGAAGCAGAAATATTCTTAAGCCTATCTTTATAAAACCCTGCATTACCAGCATAGACTTCATTTTGGGCAAGAATATCTGATTTACCTCCAAACCCCCCTATTCTCTCTAAACCTTTAATATAATTAGCAAAGAACTGGGCTTTGACACGCTTAAGTTCCTCCTCAGTAGGGCCATTCTCTATAAAGTCCTCCACTATATCATCCACCATACTCTCTACTTCCGCAACAACATTACCTGGTTTGACATTTACCTGAATGGCAAAATGGCTTCCAAGCTCTTTATCCCAGGTAAAAGCAAAGGCAGAACTGGCTACTTGCTCTTCATACACCAGTTTCTTGTAAAGACGAGAGTTTTTTCCTGATCCCAGCACACTACTTGCCAGATCCAGATAATCCAATTCTTTACTTCCCCACTCAGGTATATTCCATATTTTCGTAATACGGGACTCAGGCACTCTGTCCTGGTAGTACCCGCGGGTGTCAGAAGTCATCTTAGCTATATTTACTTCTGGTTTTACCAGGGTAGGTCCAGGAGCTATATCACCAAAATATTTTTTCACCTTGGTATATACTTCTTCAGGGTTTACATCACCGGCTATCACTAACACAGCATTAGCCGTCCCGTAATAGGTATTAAACCATTCCTTTACATCCTCAAGGGAAGCGGCATTTAGATCCTCCATTTCTCCTATCACTGTCCAGGAGTAAGGATGGCCCTGAGGATAAACTGCCTTAGTTATGGTTCCCCACTGTCTTCCGTAAGGTTGGTTTTCCCCTTGTCTTTTTTCATTCTGAACCACCCCTCTTTGTTCATCCAGCCGAGCTTGATCTATCGCCCCTAACAGGTGTCCCATTCTGTCAGACTCTAAAAAGAGGACCTGGTCCAGAGCAGACTTGGGTACATTCTGAAAATAGTTGGTCCTATCATTATTAGTAGTACCATTTAGGTCCGTAGCCCCTATGCTCTCTAGTGCCTGGAAGTAGTCCTTATTAAAGTTTTCACTACCGTTAAACATTAAGTGCTCAAAAAGGTGGGCAAATCCACTTTTTCCCACTTTTTCATTTTTAGAACCTACATGATACCAAACATTTACTGCCACTATAGGCGCTTTATGGTCCTCATGTACAAGTAATCTTAGCCCATTATCCAATACAAATTTTTCATAAGAAATATTAATGTCGTCAGGACTGAAGGTGGGAATATCCTGAGCGAATAAAGAAGAAGTGCCAGCAAAGAATAAGCATGCTAGCAGCATAGTTGTCATTTTTCTCATGGTTACAATCTTTTGGTTATGAATAGTCTTGGTTTACCTTCTAAGTTAAGTATTACAGGAGGCATTTTTGTCTTTTTAGGTAAAAAATCTACCGATTAGACCAATCCTTCTACCAAATTCCTACACATTTCGCAATACTTGGGACATTGTTTTAGCCTAGTACGACGTTAGACTTACGAAGCACAATCACAGGTACTGAGAAAGCTGATTAATATACCTTTTCAAACCCCTGATATTGTGCGAGTACCGCCTAATACTTGCCAATATAAGCCCAGAACCATGTCCTATGAAGTACGTTGCGTGCTCTTTTAATGTATCTCTCTTATTCTTTTGCTTACTCTGCCCTTTCAACCATCTTCAATCGCAGGTAAGCTGGAACAACCTGACCGCAGATAATATGACTACGGTCTGTCTTTCCGAGGAAGGACTTACCCTAAACTTCTCTGTAGGGGCTACTGGCACCTATGTGCTAGAGGTAAACCCTGCCCAGGGAATTACCTACACCCCAGGTACAGCCACTATCTCTGCTAACGCCGCCATAGTAGCAGAAACTTTTCCGGCTGCGGGAACCGTAGAATTTGAAATTAATGTTACGGCTACCGGTCAGGTAGAACTGGTCCTGGATAAAATCGCAGGCTGTGCTGCCCTGGACTATATAGGGGGGGGAGGAATTTTACGTGATACGGCCACGGTCTTTAGTGGCGGCATAGCAGTTACTCCGGCGGCCACCTCCGGCGTTTACAGCCTCTCGACGCCCAATGTAGATATACAGAATGTTACTACCCTGCCTACCTCAGCCTTGGTGGGAGAAACCGTTACCAGAACCCTAAGCATCACCAACAGTGGATTCGGCTATTTGTCAGATTTCGTGGTAGCAGAGGTGCTAACACCCGGAGAACTAACCTACGCGAATTTTTCCCTTACCTCAGGAGGCAATACTGTCAATATAGATCCGCTAAACATACAGTATACTGCTACCCAGGATACCTGCTTTATCTCCTTCGGG
>JBCCLI010000065.1:0-22581 GCA_039026975.1 Bacteroidota bacterium
ATCAGTAGCTTCTTCGCAGATATTTTTAAAAATAATGCATTGAATAATGGCCTACTAGTCATTCAGACATCAGAAGGGCAGTTACAAGAGCTGCTAGGTATCATTCAGGATGACCCTACTACTCAGTTTCAAGTAAACCTGGAAGAGCAGACGGTTATTAATGAAAGTAGGGGAGTCTCCTTTTCCTTCGATATAAATAGCTTCAAGAAGTTATGCCTGCTCAACGGCTATGATAATGTAGACTTCCTGAGAAGTAAAACAAAAGAGATTAAAGCTTACGAAGCTAGCTATCATAAGTAAGTCTAAGGCTAGGTTTAAGAGTAAGTCTAAGGTTAAGTCTAAGATTAAGAGCAAGTCTAAGTTTAAAAGTAAGTCTAAGATTAAGAGTAAGTCTAAGAGTAAGAGTAAAGGCATTCGAAGTTCATCATTCGTCATTCAATCATTCAAAATTCTATCGTTCATCACTTTCTATTCAACATTAGTACATGAGCACACATCATATAGCCATTTTACCTGGAGACGGTATAGGTCCAGAAGTAATAAGAGAAGCTAAAAAAGTGTTAGATGCGGTGGCCAGGGTAGCTTCACACTCATTCCAGTATGAGGAAGGCTTAATAGGAGCGGTGGCTATAGACACTACAGGATCTCCCTTTCCTTCTGATACACTGGCATTGCTAGAGAGAAGTGAGGCCATTCTCTTTGGGGCTATCGGAGATCCTAAGTATGATAATGATCCCTCCGCTAAAGTAAGGCCCGAGCAAGGGTTATTAGCCATGCGTAAGGCTTTGGGATTATTTGTGAATGTGAGACCTGTAGCTAGCTATGAGTTATTAAATGATGCTTCCCCACTAAGAAAGGAAATCATTGAGGGAGTGGACATAGTGGTCTACAGAGAACTGACAGGCGGAATATACTTTGGAAGTCCAAGAGGAAGATCAGAGGATGGGCAGATGGCCTTTGACACCTGTACCTACAGCCGGGGAGAAATAGAAAGAGTAGCTGTAAGAGCGTTTGAGGCTGCCAGGAGAAGAAAAAATAAGCTGACCATGGTAGATAAGGCTAATGTGCTGGCTACTTCCCGCCTTTGGAGGGAGGTAGTAACGGAAATGGCAGCAAGCCAGTTCCCGGATGTGAACTATGACACCATGTTTGTAGATAATGCTGCCATGAAGCTCATCCAGAATCCAGGCTACTTTGATGTTATTCTCACAGGAAATCTCTTTGGGGATATACTGTCTGATGCTGCCTCTGTTCTGGCAGGTTCCCTGGGAATGCTACCTTCTGCATCATTAGGAAAGAAAACCAGCCTTTTTGAGCCAGTTCATGGTTCCTACCCACAGGCTGCTGGCAAAGGCATAGCTAACCCCATGGCAGCTATTCTCTCCGCTGCCATGCTGCTGGAGGACGGCCTAGGCCTGGTAGAAGAAGCTCATAATGTCAGGAAGGCGGTACTATCTGCCATGGAAAATGGCTTTGTGACAGAAGATATACATGGAGGAACTAAAAATACTACAGAGGTAGGGAATTACATAGCTTCTTTTGTGGAGAAAAACTATGCAGTACCAGCATCGTAAGCACATACAACCCACATCTTCCTGAAAGAAAAGGTTTTTATACTGACCTACATGCAGAACATCAGTACAATTTTCTCTAAGGAAATAGCCTCTTTCCTAAACTCCTTGATAGCTTACATAGTGATGGCTGTCTTTCTAGTGGGTGTAGGGGTTTTTTGCTGGTTATTTGAATTTAATATTCTTGAAAATGGATATGCCAGCTTAGAGACGCTGTTTGAATATGCCCCCTTCATGTTTCTGTTCCTGATTCCTGCTATCACCATGCGGGCCTTTTCAGAAGAAATTAAAACAGGTACCATAGAACTATTGGCTACCAAACCCCTAACAGATTGGCAAATTATCATTGGGAAATACTTAGCTGCCGTTTTCCTGGTGTTCCTCTCTTTGCTTCCTACCATCATTTACGCTATCACAGTATACCAGCTGGGGGATCCCGTAGGGAATATGGATATGGGAGCTACCATAGGAGCCTATATAGGGCTGTTTTTCCTGGGGGCTATTTTCGCCTCCATAGGCCTTTTTACTTCCGCCCTTACAGATAATCAGATAGTGGCTTTTATACTGGGAGTATTTACCTGTTTCGTGTTTTTTCTAGCTTTTGATTTTCTCTCAGGGGTAAAATCTTTAAGCGCCGTCAACTCATTTTTACTGAGAATAGGTATACTGGAACACTACCAAAGCATAAGTAGAGGGGTAATAGACACACGTGATGCTTTATACTTTGTGAGTTTTGTAGGCATAACTTTAGTCCTTACCTGGCAAGTATTCTTATCCAGAAAAAAGTAATGGCAGAAAAGAAATATAGACAGTTACGTATTCAGGCTTTGCTGATCATAGCCCTGATCGTATTTGTGAACCTATTAGCCTCTCGCTTTTTTTATAGATGGGACCTGACTAAGGAAAAGCGGTATTCTCTTTCTGAGGTAAGCAAGCAAACTGCCAGAGAGCTAGCGTCCCCCATGTTGATCTCCATTTACTTAGAAGGGGATTTCCCTCCTGTTATCAGAAAGCTACAGGAAACTATACGGACTACTATTCTTGAGATGAAGCAGTATGCAGGTACCCGTTTAGAGTTTGAGTTTGTAGATCCAAGTAAGAATCAGGACTTACTGAAGCAGTTCAGAGAAAAGAACATAGTCCCTATTCCAGTGAGAATACGCACCTCAGCCACTGATGTAGCCAGGAAAGATATGTTTCCGGTAGCCCTGTTCAGGTATAAGGGAAAAGAACAATATGTCAACTTTCTTAAAGGCTGTGTGTACCCCTCCGGAGAAGTGAATTTTGAAAAAGCGGAAGCAGACCTGGAATATAAGCTGACATCTACCATCCGGAATCTTAGTAAGGAAGAAGGGGGAGTAGTGGTGTTACTTCAAGGGCATGGAGAGAAGAAATTAGAAGAGTTACCCCTGGACCTACTGGCAGATATTCAGAACTCCTATAATCTATTCACATTTGATATGAAGGCTAACCCAGGCCAAAGCTTAAGTCCTGACATAGATGTGCTGATGGTCTTTGATCCGGTAGCCTCTTTTTCTGAGAGAGATAAGTATGAACTAGACCAGTATCTCATCCGGGGAGGGAGCATACTGTGGGTAGTAGATCAGGAAGCTGTAGACCTGGACCTATACCAGAAGAGGGCTACCCTTACGGAACTACGGGAACTCAACCTGGATGACATGTTTAACCGCTACGGATTTAAAATAAACTACAATCTGGTCCAGGACATCAATTGTGAAAAAACAGAAGTGTTTAGAGAGGGTCCATCAGGTGGGATCTTTGATGCTTATCCCTGGATATTCTATCCACTTATTTACTCCTTTTCTGATAATCCTATTGCCAGGAATGTAGAGACGCTACTATTGAGAAACGCTTCCAGCATAGATACCTTTTCTCAAGAGAATGTAAAGAAAACGGTACTTATGCGCACCTCTCCTAATAGCAGAACAATAGATGGGAAGCAGTTTATAGACTTAAACCAGTATTTACTAGCCCCGCCTCCTGAGCAGCTGTTTATAGGGAAAGGACCACATACTACTGCTCTGTTACTGGAAGGGCTATTTCCCTCTGTATTTACTGGCAGGGTAAGTGAAGAAATACTGTTAGATTCCCTGGCTACAGAAATGCCTACCGCTACCTTTGGGACACAGAATAATCCCCTAGCACCTGGAAAGATGCTGGTTATATCAGATGGTGATTTTGTCATGTCTAAAAGTAACAGAGGGGAACCTTCCCCCTACCTGCCTTATGATAATAAGGTTTTCTTGATGAATGCTATTGACTATCTGGGAGGAGATATAGCTCTTACCCAGATTAGGTCTAAGGAAGTAGTAGACAGAAGGCTCGATAGAAGAAAGATAGCGGAGAATGAAATATTCATAAAAAGCCTCAACTTATTACTACCTATAGGGCTGATTCTCGTATTTGGGCTGATCAGGTATATATGGCGTAGGAGGAAATTTTCCTCTTCTGAAAAAATGCGATAATATTTACTAATGGGGTTTGGCTATTCAAAATCTTTTGTCTACCTTGCGCTTCCATTTATGGGAGGTGCTACATTTCTTACGTATGTTAGAAATGAAAACCTTCAGATAGAGAGCTCGTTCTCATTATCTTTTTAAAACCACTTCAAGGCTATGCCTCAGTAATAATCTGAAGTATCCAGGAAGTGAGAAAGTGGATGTTGACTGGAGGTAGATACCTTTAAGAATGTTCATCTGAAGCACCTTGGTGCACAGTCCCTTCACTTTACTCACCCCGTACGGAGATTATTTATTAAGTGGTTCAGATAGCAAAATAATGTGTTGTCTGATATTTTTTTATAGGTAAGAAGTTGCAACGATTTTATATAAAAACTAAATGCCAACTATTTCGCAATTAGTAAGGAAAGGAAGAAAGGTCAAGGCGGAGAACAGTAAGTCTCCCGCACTGGATTCCTGTCCACAAAGAAGAGGGGTTTGCTTGAGGGTGTATACCACCACTCCAAAGAAGCCTAATTCTGCCCTTAGAAAAGTAGCTAGGGTAAGGCTTTCTAATGCTAAAGAAGTGAATGCCTACATAGGAGGAGAAGGGCATAATCTACAGGAGCACTCTATCGTGCTGGTAAGAGGGGGAAGAGTAAAGGATTTACCTGGAGTGAGATATCACGTAGTAAGGGGAGCCTTGGATACAGCAGGTGTGGAAGATAGAAAACAAGGACGTTCTAAATACGGCGCTAAAAGGCCTAAGAAATAAATAGTATGAGGAAATCAAGACCTAAAGAGCGGAAACACTTGCCAGATCCAAAATATAATGATCAACTGGTGAGTAAATTTGTGAGAAGCCTCATGGTAGACGGGAAGAAGAGTACAGCCTTCAGAATTTTTTATGGAGCTATGGAAATCGTAGAGTCCCGTACTGATGCTGGTGGACTAGAAGTATTCAAAGCGGCACTGAATAATATCATGCCTGCTGTGGAAGTGAAAAGTAGAAGAGTAGGTGGGTCTACCTTCCAGGTACCCACTGAGGTGAAGCCCAAGCGCAAAATAGGACTTGGAATTAAGTGGTTAATCAAGTATTCCAAGGCTCGCAATGGGAAGTCCATGAAGG
Source organism: Bacteroidota bacterium (assembly GCA_039026975.1). Lineage (GTDB taxonomy): Bacteria > Bacteroidota > Bacteroidia > J057 > J057 > JBCBKZ01. The sequence goes on from JBCCLI010000065.1 coordinate 5,160, forward strand.
ACAAGTTAGCAGCAGAGATCTTGGCAGCAGCTAATGGTGAGGGAGCGGCAGTAAAGAAGAAGGAGGATACGCACCGTATGGCAGAGGCTAACAGAGCTTTTTCACATTTCAGATTTTAACTTATTCCATATACTACAAAGTAACTAACGGAGATTTAACCAATGAAAAAGGTACCCCTTAAACATATCCGAAACATAGGAATCAGTGCTCACATTGATGCAGGTAAAACTACCACTACGGAGCGGATTCTTTACTACACCGGCCTTTCTCATAAAATCGGAGAGGTGCATGATGGTGCAGCTACTATGGACTGGATGGAGCAGGAGCAGGAGAGAGGGATTACCATCACATCCGCCGCTACTACTACTTACTGGCCATATGAAGATGTGCGCCACCGTATTAACATCATTGATACACCTGGACACGTGGACTTTACGGTAGAAGTAGAACGTTCACTCCGTGTACTGGATGGAGCTGTGGCACTTTTCTGTTCTGTAGGAGCAGTAGAGCCTCAGAGTGAAACTGTGTGGCGTCAGATGGAAAAGTATAAAGTACCCCGTATTGGATTTGTAAATAAAATGGACCGTTCAGGAGCAGACTTCTTTGAAGCTGTCAAGCAGGTAAAGGATATGCTGAACGGTAACCCGGTACCTATACAGGTGCCTATAGGGGCAGAGGTAGACTTTAAAGGAGTTGTTGACCTAATAGAGAATAAAGCCATAGTTTGGAATGAAGATGACATGGGGATGACCTATGAGGAGATCGAAATTCCAGAAGACTTAGTAGATACAGTAGAAGAGTGGAGAGGGTTTATGATAGAGGCTATTGCCGAGTTTGATGATGATCTCCTGGAAAAATTCTTTGAAGATCCGGATTCTATTACTGTAGAAGAAACTAAGAAGGCACTTCGTGATGCTACCCTTTCTCGTAAGATTACACCTATGATGTGTGGATCTGCCTTCAAGAACAAGGGCGTTCAGGCATTACTAGATGCAGTTTGTTACCTACTACCCGCACCTACTGAAGTAGACGCGGTAGAAGGAATTAATCCTGATACTGAGGAAACAGAGACTCGTTCAGCAGATGTTGATGCGCCTTTCACAGCATTAGCATTTAAAATTATGACTGATCCTTACGTGGGACGTCTGACCTTCTTCCGTGTTTACTCGGGAGCGCTGGATGCTGGTTCTTACGTGCTAAATAATAGAAGCGGAGATAAAGGTAGAGTGGGACGTATTCTGCAGATGCACTCTAACAAGCAGAATGAGATCAAGCGGGTAGAAGCCGGGGATATTGCAGCAGCTGTAGGGCTGAAAAATATCCGTACAGGAGATACTCTAACAGATATGGATCATCCATTAAATCTGGAATCCATCGAATTTCCTGATCCAGTAATCAAGCTGGCCATAGAGCCTAAGTCTCAAAAGGATGAAGATAAATTAGGGACAGGCCTAGCAAAGTTATCTGAAGAAGATCCGACTTTTAGAGCTAGTACAGATGAGGAGACAGGCCAGACCATCATTGCTGGAATGGGAGAGCTTCACCTGGAGATTATCGTTGACCGTTTGAGAAGAGAATTTAAGGTAGAAGTCAGCCAAGGGCAGCCTCAGGTATCTTATCGTGAAGCTATTCTAGGAAGTGTGGATCACAGAGAAACCTATAAGAAGCAGACCGGTGGTCGTGGTAAGTTTGCAGATATCTCAGTAGAGATAATGCCTACGGATAATGGGCAAGGGTTCGAGTTTGTGAACGAGATTAAAGGAGGATCTATTCCTAAAGAATTTATTCCTTCTGTGGAGAAAGGACTGAGAGAAGCTATGGGTAACGGGGTACTAGCTGGATATCCGCTAGAAGGATTGAAAGTCAGGCTGTATGATGGAAGCTTCCACGCAGTAGACTCAGACCAGCTCTCTTTCGAATTGGCAGGTCGCCTGGCATTCAGAAATGCCGCAGGTAAAGCCAAGCCAGTATTAAAAGAGCCTATCATGGCCGTAGAGGTAGTTACGCCCGAAGAATACATGGGTAGCGTAGTAGGAGACCTAAACAGAAGAAGAGGAAAGATAGAGGAGATGGGAGATCGTGGAAACTCTAAAGTGGTAAAAGCCAAAGTGCCTTTATCTGAACTGTTTGGATATGTTACTTCTCTAAGAACCATTTCTTCAGGACGTGCATCTTCCACTATGCAGTTTTCTCACTATGAGCAAACGCCAAATAATATTCAAGAAGAAGTTGTGGCAAAAGTAAAAGGATTGGCTAAGGCATAGCCAATCCTTTTTCTATGAAAATAGATTGAAATGACCCAGAAGATTAGAATCAAACTCAAGTCGTACGACCACAATCTGGTAGACAAGTCTGCGGAGAAAATTGTACGTACCGTGAAGTCTACAGGGGCTATAGTCAGTGGGCCTATACCTCTGCCTACCGAGCGCTCCATAGTAACGGTAAACCGTTCTCCTCACGTGAACAAGAAATCAAGAGAGCAGTTTGAGATCAGTTCTTATAAAAGACTGATTGATATTTTCAGCTCCAGCTCCAAGACAGTGGATGTGTTGATGAAGCTTGAATTACCTAGCGGAGTAGATGTAGAAATTAAAGTGTGATAGAGCTTCGAAAGGAAAGAGCGTTGTACCAAAGGTTTGATTGATACTTAATTCAGACAAAGATGGCTGGAATAATAGGAAAGAAAATAGGGATGACAAGTGTCTTCGATGAAGATCGGAAGAATATACCTTGCACCCTTATATATGCAGAGCCCAATGTAGTTACTCAGGTAAAAACTGAGGACACAGATGGCTATACAGCTGTACAACTTGGCTTTGATGAGGCTAAGGAGAAAAATACTTCTCAGGCACTCCAGGGTCATTTTAAAAAGGCCGGCACTACTCCTAAGCGTAAGCTTGCTGAGTTCGATTTTAATGGAGAAGACTTAACCCTTGGAGATACCGTAAGCGTGGACATATTTGAAGAAGGAGAATTCGTGGATGTTACGGGTATATCTAAAGGAAAAGGATTTCAGGGGGTAGTGAAAAGACACGGATTCCATGGGGTAGGAGGAAGAACACACGGACAGCATAACCGTGAGAGAGCGCCAGGTTCCTTGGGGCCAGGTTCTACCCCTTCCCGCGTTTTTAAAGGTATGAAGATGGCCGGAAAAACAGGAAATGGGAGAGTGCAGGTACAAAACCTAAAGGTTGTGAAGATTATCCCTGAAAAAAATCTTCTGGTAGTATCTGGTTCTATACCAGGTCATAAAGGTTCATATGTAATTGTTGAGAAATAGGATGGAACTATCAGTATATACCATAGAAGGAAAAGAGACCGGTAGAGCTGCCTACCTCGCAGATAGAGTCTTTGATCTGGAGAATCCAAATGATCACGCTATCTATCAGGATGTCAGATTGATCCTAGCCAATCAACGGCAGGGGACGCACAAAGCGAAGGAAAGAGCAGAAATAGCTGGTAGTACAAAGAAATTGTACAGACAGAAAGGGACTGGAAATGCGAGAGTAGGGTCTGCTAAGTCCCCCACGCGCAGGCATGGAGGAAGAATCTTTGGTCCTAGACCCAGAACATACGGGTTCAAGCTGAATAAGAAGGTAAAAGCATTGGCTCGTAAGAGTGTGCTTACCTACAAGGCTAAGGAAGGAAAGATTAAGGTAGTGGAAAACTTCGAGTTTGAAGCACCTAAGACTAAGCAGTATTTGGAGATTCTATCCAGCTTGGAGCTGACAGGAAAAAAGACACTGCTGATTACTTCAGAGCCTAATCAGAATGTATACCTGTCAGGCCGCAACCTTCCCAAAACACAAATCATTCCTGTCGCAGACCTGAATACCTATGATATTCTGAATGCAGAGGAATTGATCTTAATGGAAGGTGCAGTAGAAGTGATTAATGAAAGATTAGCAAAGTAAAGTCATGAGTGTACTTAAGAAACCAATCATCACAGAAAAGCTGACCCTGTTGCAGGACAGAAAAAACCTGCCTCAGTATGGCTTTATGGTGGACCTCAAGGCTACCAAGAAGGAGATAAAGAAGGAAGTGGAAAGAGTATATGAAGTGCAGGTAGAGAGTGTGAATACGCTGATAGTGAGAGGAAAAAGGAGAATGAGATATACTAAGAAGGGCATTGTGAAGGGAAAGTCTTCCAACTACAAAAAAGCGATAGTAACCCTGAAAGAGGGAAGTGAGATAGACTTCTACAAGCATATCTAGGATTATAAAGAAAGCATCTAGAGATGGGTATTAAGAAACTAAAACCAGTAACACCAGGATCCAGGCAGCGTTCTGTATCTGACTTCGCGGACATAACTAAGTCCAGACCAGAGAAGTCGTTGACTGAATCTCTCAAAAAGTCTGGTGGTAGAAATAACCAGGGGCGTATGACCATACGCCAGAGAGGAGGAGGACATAAGCGTAAGTATCGTATCATTGACTTCAAGCGTGATAAGGCAGATATGCCAGCTACCGTAGAAGCCATAGAATATGATCCTAACCGTACGGCTCGCATTGCCCTGATAAAATATGAAGATGGGGAGAAGAGGTACATTATAGCTCCTGCTAAAATTAAAGTAGGTCAGACTATTATCTCCGGGGAAAAAGTAGAGCCTAAAGTGGGGAATGCTATGCAGCTACGTAACATACCCCTGGGTACTGTTGTGCATAATGTAGAGCTCAGGCCTGGTAAGGGCGCACAGATGGCTAGAAGTGCTGGAACCTTCGTACAGCTGACAGCTAAAGATGGTAAGTATGCCATTCTCAAGCTCCCCTCAGGAGAAACCAGAATGGTATTAGGTATCTGTATGGCTACCGTAGGATCTGTTGGAAATGCAGAACATGGTAACATCCAAATAGGTAAAGCCGGTAGGAATAGATGGTTAGGAAAGAGACCTAGGGTAAGAGGGGTAGCCATGAACCCAGTAGATCACCCAATGGGTGGAGGTGAAGGACGTGCTTCTGGTGGACACCCACGTAACAGAAACGGACTTCCTGCTAAGGGGTATAAGACCAGAAATAAGAAAAAGGCTTCTAACCGACTGATAATCAGCAAGAGAAAGTAAGTCCAGTTATAAGACACTATAGATATGGCAAGATCACTTAAGAAAGGGCCTTTCATCGATCCAAAATTAGAGAGAAAGGTATTTAAGCAGAATGAGAAGGGGGAGAAGAGACTCATCAAGACCTGGGCTAGAAGATCTATGATCTCTCCAGATTTTGTGGGCCATACGATTGCAGTACATAATGGTAATAAATTTATTCCTGTCTATATCTCTGAAAACATGGTGGGACATAAGTTAGGAGAGTTTGCTCCTACTAGAACCTTCAGAGGGCATGCTGGAAATAGAAAAGATAAAAGAAAGTAGAACGATGGCTGAAACTGCTAAAATGACACGGAAGGAAAAAATCGCTGCCGGGGTTGAAAAGCAGCCCAAGCGCAAGAAAGCGTATGCAGAGAGTCTTAAAGAGCAACGCGAAGAGCGTACGCGGGTAGTGTTGCGTAACTATCGTTCTTCTGCAAGAAAAATGAGAATGGTAGTAGACCAGATTAAGGATAAGGAGGTGTTTGAGGCCTTGACTATTCTCAAGTTCACTACTAGAGGAGCCGCTCCAGCTGTGGCACGCCTACTTAGAGCAGCTATTAATAGCTATGAAGAGAAGAATGAAGGGGAAAGAGTAGATGTAGGTACACACTATGTAAGCACAGCCTTTGTAGATGGAGGGCGCATGCTGAAAAGACTGAGACCTGCCCCACAAGGAAGAGGGCATCTGATAAGAAAAAGATTTTGCCATGTCACACTTGAAATCGATGAGATTCCAGGTGAAGACGAATAAAAAATGAGATTTCTGAACATTTAAACTGAAGTAAATTGGGACAGAAAACACATCCGACAGGACTTAGACTAGGAATCATCAAAGGTTGGGAATCCAACTGGTTTGGTGGAAAGGACTTCTCAGGAAAACTGATTGAAGACGAGAAAATCCGTGGGTACCTGACTGCCAGAATTCCTAAAGGAGGAATCTCAAAAATCATCATCGAGCGTACGCTGAAGAAGATTACCATTACTATCCATACCTCTCGTCCTGGAATAGTGATAGGAAAAGGAGGGAAAGAAGTAGATAAGTTACGCGAAGAGATTAAAAAGATTACCAATAAAGATGTTCAAATCAACATCTACGAAATAAAAAGACCTGAGCTAGACGCTACCCTCGTAGGTCAGCAAATAGCTCAGCAACTAGAAGGTAGGGTTTCTTTCCGCCGTGCAATGAAGACTGCGCTAAGTTCTACCATGAGAGCGGGTGCAGAGGGATGTAAGATTATGTGTTCCGGAAGGTTAGGAGGAGCTGAAATGGCAAGGACAGAACAGTACAAGCAGGGGCGTATTCCACTGCAGACGCTAAGAGCAGACATAGATTATGCCTTAGTAGAAGCACACACCATTTATGGAGTGATAGGGGTGAAAGTGTGGATCTTCACAAAAGAGATTTTTGGAAAAGTAGACCTGTCTCCTAATGTGAAGTCAGACCGTAAGCGCGGAAATAATAAAAGAAGAAAGAGATAAACATATTCACGTTAAAAGCTGGTAGCTATGTTACAGCCAAAGAAAGTAAAGAGAAGAAAAGTCCAGAAAGGCAGAGTAAAAGGAAAAGCCCAAAGAGGCGCTACTATGTCATTTGGTTCTTATGGTTTGAAAGCGCTTGAGGCAGGATTCATTACTTCCAGGCAGCTTGAAGCCTGCCGTATTACTATCTCCAGAGCTATGAAACGTGAAGGGAAAATGTGGATCAGAATATTCCCTGATAAGCCTATCACAAAAAAGCCTGCAGAGGTAAGGATGGGAAAAGGAAAGGGAAATCCTGAATATTGGGCAGCTGTAGTGAAGCCAGGCCACATCCTGTTTGAGCTGGATGGGGTGCCAGAAGAAGTGGCGCAAGAGGCATTAAGACTCGCCAAGAATAAGCTGCAAATTAAGACCAAAATGGTATTTAGAAGAGACTTAATTAGAGCATAAGTTGTCATGAAGGTAAAAGAAATACGCGAACTGACAGATAAAGAGATCGAGGCAAGAATCAAAGATGAAGGAGACAAGCTGCTTCGTCTGCGCCTAAATCACGCCATCTCAGCCATAGAGAATCCCTCTGATATCACAAGTACCAGAAGGGCTATCGCCAGACTGAAGACGGTTCTCCGTGAAAGACAACTAACAGAAGTAGAAGAATCTAATTCATTATAGAGATGAGCGAGCAAGAAACTCTCGAGTTAGGAACTCAAAGGAATCTAAGAAAGATTCGCCAGGGGAAGGTGGTGAGTAATAAGATGGAGAAGTCCATTGTAGTTGCAGTAGCCCGTAAGGTGAAGCACCCCGTCTATGGAAAGTTTATGAATAAAACCAAGCGCTTCATGGCTCATGATGAGAATAACGAGGCTGGAGAAGGTGATATCGTAAGAATCATGGAAACCAGGCCTTTGAGCAAGAAGAAGCGTTGGCGCTTACTAGAGATTGTAGAGAAAGCTAAATAATATAACAGACCCATGATACAGCAGGAATCTAGAGTAAAAGTAGCAGATAATAGTGGCGCGAAAGAGCTGCTCTGCATACGTGTACTGGGTGGAACCAAAAGAAGATACGCTTCTATAGGAGACAGTATAGTGTGTAGTGTAAAATCTGCTGATCCTAGTTCGAACGTAAAAAAAGGAGACGTGGTGAAAGCTGTGATAGTAAGAACACGCAAAGAAAGAAGAAGAAAAGATGGGTCTTACATCCGCTTCGATGATAATGCCGCTGTATTGCTGGCAAACGACGGTGGGCCCAGAGGGACACGTATTTTTGGGCCGGTTGCTCGTGAGCTGAGAGATAAAGGCTACATGAAGATCGTTTCATTAGCTCCCGAGGTACTTTAACATTTTTGAACAGGAATCTTTAAACCAGACAGAAATGGCTACAAAGAACATCAAGTTGCACATCAGAAAAGGAGACACCGTCAGAGTGCTCTCTGGTAGAGATAGAGGAAAAGAAGGAGAAGTGCTGGTAGTTATGCCTAGAGAAGGGAAAGCCATAGTAGAAGGGATAAATATGGTGAGCAAGCATATGAGGCCTAACCAGCAAAATACGAACGGAGGAATTGTTCAGCAGGAAGCGCCTATCTACGTATCTAAGCTCATGCTGATAGATCCCAAAACCAAAGAACCTACCAGAGTAGGCAGAATTAAAAATGAGACTGGAAAAGGCTGGGTAAGAGTATCAAAGAAAACAGGAGAAGCCATATAGGCACCAGCGATACTGGTAATTTTTCACAAGAAAGAAACTAAGTCGTGAAAGCAAGATTATTCATAAAATATAGAGAGCAAATTATTGAGAATCTGACTAAGCAGTTTAGCTACAGCTCAGTCATGCAGGTTCCTAAGCTCGAAAAGATTATCCTTTCCAGAGGAGTTGGAGAAGCTGTAAGCGATAAAAAGCTAATAGACCACACGGTTAAAGAGTTTGAACTCATCTCAGGTCAGAAGCCCATAGTTACTAAAGCCAAGAAGAGCATTTCAAACTTCAAACTGAGAGATGGAATGCCCATAGGATGTAAAGTCACCCTTAGGAACGTGAGAATGTACGAGTTCCTGGATAGGTTTATCAATGTGGCGCTTCCAAGAGTGAGAGACTTCAGAGGGATTCCTGTAAAGGGATTTGATGGGAGAGGGAATTTCAATATGGGGATTAAAGAGCAGATTATCTTTCCAGAGATTAATGTAGACCAGATCAACAAGATCTCTGGAATGGATGTAACCTTTGTAACCTCAGCCAGAACTGATGAAGAGGCCTTGGCATTGTTGAGAGAATTCGGAATGCCATTTCAGAAATAAATAAAAGACAAGAAGGATATGGCCAGAAAAGCAGTCGTTGCCAGACAAAAAAAGCGTGAAAAGCTCGTAGCTAAATATGCTGCTAAGCGTCAGGCACTCAAAGATGCAGGAGACTATCAGGGACTAGCCTTGCTACCCCGTAACTCATCTCCCGTGCGCCTGAAAAACAGATGTCTGTTGACAGGAAGACCACGCGGATATTTAAGAAGATTCGGAATTTCCAGAATCAAGTTCAGAGAATTAGCCCTACAGGGTAAAATACCAGGAGTTAAGAAAACAAGTTGGTGATATGTATTCAGATCCTATTTCAGATTTTCTTACCAGAATAAGAAATGCCTCGCGTGCAGGACATAAGGTGGTAGATATACCATCTTCAAACCTGAAAAAAGAAATGACGAGGGTATTGTATGAGCAGGGGTATATACGCAAGTATAAATTCCTGGATGAAGGACCTCAGGGAGTCATAAAAATCGCCCTGAAGTATGACCGAGTATCAAAAAGACCTGCCATCACCAAACTTGAGAGGGTAAGCAAGCCCGGCTTAAGAAAATACACTAAGGCCAAAGGTATGCCTAGGGTACTTGATGGGCTTGGAGTAGCCATCCTTACCACACCTAAAGGAGTGATGACTACCAAAGAAGCCAAGAAAATTAATGTTGGTGGTGAGGTATTGTGTTACGTCTATTAAGAAAGAGTTATGTCCAGAATAGGAAAACTACCCATAACAATTCCAGCAGGCGTTACCATAGACGTGGATAAGCAGAATGTGGTAACAGTAAAGGGTCCTAAAGGAGAACTGAAGCAGGAAGTAAATCCTGATATGACTGTAGAGATGGAAGATGGTTCTCTAGTAGTGAAAAGACCTACTGAGCAGAAGCGGCATAAAGCTTTGCACGGATTATATAGAACCCTTATCAATAATATGGTAGAAGGGGTATCTAAAGGATATACCCTGGAGATGGAAGTAGTAGGGGTAGGATATAAAGCTGAGGCTAAAAGTAAAAATCACTTGGAGCTGGCGCTGGGATTTTCTCACCCTGTAGTGATCATTCTTCCTCCTGAGGTGACAGTGGAAGCTGAAACTAAAAGAGGGACTAATCCTAAAATTGTCCTGAATTCCATAGATAAGCAGCTCATCGGTCAGATGGCAGCCAAGATAAGATCACTCAGACCACCTGAGCCATATAAAGGTAAAGGAATTAGGTTTAAGGGAGAGCAGATCAGAAGAAAAGCGGGTAAGGCTGGAGCTAAATAATAATAAGCTGAATAGATATAGATAAAGCGTTATGGCTAATACAAAACAAAAGGTACTGAGAAGAGCCAGAATTCGGAAGAGAATGAGATCCCGAATCAGAGGTACAGCTGAGCGTCCTAGACTATCTGTGTTTAGAAGCAATAAGCAGATCTATGCACAGCTCATTAATGATGATGAAGGCGTAACCATAGCTAGTTGTTCTTCTCGGGTAAAAGATATATCTTCGCAGCCACTTTCAAAATTGGAGGTGAGCCAAATGGTCGGTAAAACCCTGGCAGAGAAGGCAAAAGACAAGGGCGTAGAGCAAGTTGTCTTTGACCGCGGTGGCTACAAATACCATGGAAGAGTGAAAGCATTAGCTGAAGCAGCACGTGAAGGAGGTCTAATTTTCTAGAAATTATGAAAGTATCAAATAACGTACGCATTAAGAGCAGTGATGTAGAGCTGGAAGAGAAAGTCGTAAAGATTAAGCGTGTAGCCAAGGTAGTGAAAGGAGGGCGCCGCTTTAGTTTTAGCGCTATCGTGGTAGTGGGGAATGGAAATGGAATCGTAGGATTTGGACTGGGGAAGGCAAATGAGGTAACGGATGCTATTTCTAAAGGAGTAGATGACGCCAAGAAAAACCTGATCAGGATTCCGGTTCTGAATGATACCATCCCTCATAGCAGTTTTACTAAGTATGGAGCTGCTAAAGTGCTCCTTAAACCAGCCGCTCCAGGTACAGGAGTATTAGCGGGAGGTGCCATGCGTGCAGTACTAGAGAGTGCCGGGATCAAAAATGTGATCGGGAAAAGCTTAGGATCTTCTAACCCTCATAATGTGGTGAAGGCTACTGTGAAAGCATTAGCAGAAATGAGAATGCCACATCAGATAGCTGAGTTAAGAGGGATAACTGTTTCAGCCGTTTTTAACGATTAGGAAAGAACTTAACAGAGTAGAGACATGTTACCTAAAGCAAAAATTACCCAGGTTAGGAGTACTATAAATAGGCCTAAAGACCAGAAAGCCACCATACAGGCACTTGGATTAGGTAAGATCAATAAGACCGTAGAAAAAGAGGTGACCCCTCAAATTCTAGGGATGATAAAAAAGGTAAGTCATTTGATTAGAGTAGAGGAAGTTTCCTAGTTCTCAGTAGAGAATGGCCAACGTGATTGAGATATGAAATTACATACACTAAAACCGGCAGAAGGGGCTACCAAGAAAAGAAAGCGAATTGGTAGGGGACAGGGTTCCACCAGGGGTGGTACTTCTACCAAGGGACATAAAGGTGCTCAGTCCAGAAGTGGATATAAGTTCAGACCCTGGTTTGAGGGGGGGCAGATGCCACTTTATAGAAGGATTCCTAAATATGGATTTAAGAACCCTTTCAGAGTAGAGTACAAGGTGATCAACCTGGATTCTATTCAGAAACTGGTGGAAGAATATCCTGGGTCAGAAATCAACCATGAGTTCCTGAAGGAGCATGGGATCATTTCTAATACGCGTAAACTGGTGAAAGTCCTCGGAAGGGGAGAGTTAAAAGCCAAAGTAGACGTGAAATTAAATAAGTTTAGTAAGACTGCTAAAGAAGCTATAGAAGCCAAGGGCGGAACGGCAACTGAAGTAGGAAATAAAACATCTGGAGAAGGAACAGATACTGAAGCATAAATCTAATGCGAGAGCTGATTCAAACTTTTCGGAATATTTTTAAGATATCTGAGCTCAAAAGCCGGATACTATATACCCTTCTGCTGCTAGCAGTTTACAGGCTAGGGACCTTTATCACCCTACCTGGAATTGACTCTGCTCAGTTAGAAGCTGAATTTGGTGCTAATGGCGGGGGGCTACTTGACCTCTTTAACACCTTTCTGGGAGGAGCCTTCGCGAGAGGATCTATCCTGGCCCTGGGCATCATGCCTTATATATCAGCTTCTATTGTGGTACAATTATTAGGGGCGGTGGTTCCCTCCATTCAGAAACTTAGAATGGAAGGTGAAAGTGGAACCAGGAAAATGAATCAGATTACAAGGTATCTGACTGTCGCCATTACACTGGGACAGTCTGCTTCATATGTAGCGTATCTAAATGGTGCTTATCCTAATGCTACTACAGAGTCTTCTTTCTTCTGGATTACCAGTGTAGTAATTCTGACGGCAGGAACCATGTTTCTCGTATGGCTAGGAGAAAGAATTACTGATAACGGAATAGGAAATGGAGTCTCCCTGCTAATTATGATTGGGATTATCTCCGGTTTCCCGGGAGCCTTGATAAATGAAGCACGTTCCAGACTCCCCATGACATTCTTCATAGAGTTATTAGCACTTGGAGCGGTAACTATGGCAGTAGTAGCCCTCACACAGGCCACCAGAAAGATTCCTATTAACTATGCGCAGCAAAGAATGGGAAGTAGAATGGGTCAGCTAGGGAGAGGGAATGCAGCTAGGCAGTACATACCCTTAAAGGTAAACTCAGCAGGTGTAATGCCTATCATATTTGCACAGGCGATCATGTTCCTGCCTACTACCTTAATAGGATTTGTGGATAGTGATGGGCTTATTGGCTTACAATCCGCTTTAGCAGATATACAGGGATTTTGGTATAACTTCCTGTTCTTCATCCTCATCATAGTTTTCACCTACTTCTACACAGCTTTGACGGTGAATCCGAATGAGATTGCAGATAACCTAAAACGAACAAACGGCTTTATTCCCGGAATTAAGCCTGGGAAAAAAACCGCAGCATACATAGATAATATTCTCTCCAGAGTTACTTTGCCTGGTTCTGTCTTTTTGGGAATCGTAGCCATTTTTCCGGCTATAGCCATGAATTTGGGTGCATCAGGGGCATTTGCTCAGTTTTTTGGAGGTACCACTCTTCTCATTATGATAGGTGTTACACTAGATACCCTGCAGCAGGTAGAGAGTTATCTATTAATGAGACATTATGACGGCTTGATGAAGTCAGGCCGTGTGAAAGGAAGAAGAGCAGCAGGATAAGGAGATGAAAAGGGAGAAGATTCACTATAAGAGTGAAGAAGAGATAAGCTGCATTCGGACAAGTTCTTTGTTAGTAAGTAAAACCTTAGCAGAAGTTGGAAAACTTATTGAGCCAGGTGTTAGCACACTTAAGCTTGATGAAGTAGCAGAGGCCTTTATTAGGGACCATGGAGCTACCCCTGCTTTCAAGAATCACCATCCGGCATTCGCAGAAAGCCCATTTCCATACTCTCTTTGTATTTCAGTAAATGAAGAGGTAGTACATGGAATGCCGGGAGCAAAGAAGAGGTTGCGGGAGGGAGATATAGTCTCTGTAGATTGTGGCGTAAAGCTCAATAAATACTATGGAGATTCTGCCTATACTTTTACTGTAGGAAGTGTTTCTGAAGAGAAGAAAAAACTGTTAATAGTTACCAGAGAAGCACTATACGCAGGAATTAAAAAGGCATGTGAAGGAAACTTTCTGGGAGATATTTCTAACGCTATTCAGACCCATGTTCAGAAAAACGGGTTTAGCGTAATCAGAGAACTCGTAGGGCATGGAGTAGGAAAAAACCTACATGAAGCTCCGGAAGTACCTAACTACGGCCCTAAAAAGACGGGTTTAAGACTAAGGAGAGGACTTGTGATTGCTATAGAGCCCATGATAAATATGGGCAAAAGGCATGTAGAAGTAGCAGATGATGGATGGACCATTTATGCAAAGGATCATTTGGCATCAGCACATTTTGAGCACACAATTGTAGTCAGGAACGGAGAACCTGAGATTTTAACGACATTCGATTTAATAGAAAACTAAGTACATAAATATTTTGGCTAAACAAGCTCCCATTAAAGTAGACGGAACAGTAGTAGAGGCGCTCCCAAATGCAACTTTCAAGGTGAAACTTGAAAACGGTCATGAATTATTAGCGCATATAGCAGGAAAAATGCGCATGCACTATATTAAGATATTACCAGGGGATAAGGTGGCTTTAGAGATTCCACCCTATGACCTGACCAAGGGAAGAATAGTTTACAGATATAAATAAACCAGGCAGCTAACTGCAACAATATATAAGATCATGAAAGTAAAAGCATCCGTAAAAAAGCGTACCGCAGATTGTAAAATCATTAAGCGCAAGGGACGTGTTTACGTCATCAATAAGAAAAACCCAAGATGTAAACAAAGACAAGGATAGGTCTTTCCTGATCAAATAAATAGATAATTACTTAATCATATATGGCACGTATAGCAGGGGTAGACTTACCAAAAAATAAAAGAGGTGTAATAGGCCTGACCTATATCTTCGGAATAGGAAAGACATCCTCCTCCGCCATTCTGGAAAAAGCAGGCGTTGACTTTGATAAAAAAATAAATGACTGGTCTGACGAGGAGATCGTGAAGATCCGTAGTATCATCAGTGATGAATATAAGGTAGAAGGGCAGCTAAAAAGTGAAATTACCCTGAACATTAAGCGGTTGATGGATATTGGTTGTTACCGTGGGCTAAGACACAGAAAAGGCTTACCCCTGAGAGGGCAGCGGACACGTACTAACGCACGTACCAGAAAAGGTAAGAAGAAGACAGTAGCAGGTAAGAAGAAAGCAACTAAGTAATATCTGAAAGGTAGATCCTAATTAACATCCAATAAGATGGCTAAAGCGAACAAAAAGAAGAAGAAGATAGATCCAGTAGGGCAGGTGCACATCACTTCTTCCTTCAATAATATCATTATCTCCATGACTGATTTGGCAGGTAATGTGATTTCATGGTCCTCTGCCGGAAAGATGGGTTTTAGAGGTTCCAAAAAGAACACTCCCTATGCTGCGCAGGTAGCTGCCAGTGATTGTGCCAAGAAAGCCTATGACATGGGCATGCGTAAAGCAGAAGCATTTGTAAAAGGAACAGGTGCTGGTCGCGAAGCTGCCATTAGAGCAGTAGCTAATGCAGGGATAGATGTAACCCTAATTAAAGATATTACCCCCCTTCCACATAATGGATGTCGTCCTCCAAAAAGAAGAAGGGTATAATAAATATTTTCTGAGATCGTAATAAAGATCGAATAAGTAATGGCAAGATATAGAGGACCCAAAGGAAAAATAGCTAGAAGATTCAAGGAGCCCATCTTCGGACCCAGTAAAGCACTGGATCGTCGTAAGTTTGGTCCTGGTCAGCATGGGAAAGGGAGAAAGAAGGTTTCTGAATACGCTACTCAGCTGTTAGAGAAGCAGAAAGCCAAGTATACCTATGGCTTATTAGAGAAGCAGTTCAGAAATACCTTTAAAAAGGCTTCTCGCCGTAAAGGTGTAACAGGAGAGGTTTTTCTTCAAATGCTGGAGTCTAGGCTAGACAATGTAGTCTTTAGAATGGGCTTTGCCCCCACACGCCGTGCTGCGCGTCAGCTAGTAGGGCATAAGCACTTTCTAGTTAATGGTAAGCCTGTAAATATTCCTTCCTACGTAGTGAATCCCGGTGATACTATCACTGTAAGGGAGAAAAGCCAGAGTATGGAGATCCTGAAAGAGAGTATTTCACGTGCGGGGAGGTATAACTGGGTAGATGTAAAAGGAGATACGCTTACAGGTGTGTTTTTAAACCTTCCATCAAGAGAGGATATTCCCGAAAATATCAAGGAAAACCTCATCGTGGAATTGTACTCAAAGGCGTAAGCCAGCCTTTGTACACGCTGCAGGTCTTTCATAAGGTCCTCGCTGCCAATCAGTAGAAGAATTTAATTCTGAGTTCTTAATATAGAATAAGTCCACATGGCGCTATTAAATTTTCAAATGCCTGAAAAGGTGGTTCTAGAGAAAGAAAGTGATTATTACGGTCGCTTTTTACTTAGACCCCTTGAAAGAGGTTATGGTATCACAGTTGGGAATGCCTTAAGAAGAGTGCTCTTGTCTTCTTTAGAAGGGTTTGCAATTACCAGCATAAAGGTACCCGGTGTAGATCATGAGTTTTCTGTTGTGCCAGGTGTCATAGAAGATGTGACAGAACTGATCCTAAACTTAAAGTCAGTTCGTCTGAAAAAAGTGGCTGATGGAGATGCCAAAATATTCGTCTCAATTCGTGGAAAGGAGACTTTCACGGCCGGAGATATTAATGACCATACCACTGCCTTCAAAGTAACTAACCCTGGGCATATTATTGCTCACCTAGATCCTAAAACTCAGTTTGACATAGAGTTGACTATCGGGAAAGGGCGTGGCTATGTTCCTGCAGAGGAAAACAAAGCTTCTAATGCACCTATAGGAGAAATATCCATAGATGCTATTTACACTCCTGTCAAGAATGTGAAGTATCAGGTAGATGACTACCGTATTGAGCAGAGAACTGACTACGAACAGCTTGAGATAGAAGTGAAAACAGACGGGACCATAGATGCAGAATCTGCCCTAAAAGAAAGTGCAAACATCCTGTTGAGGCATCTTATGCTATTTTCTGATGAGAAAATTGCATTGGCCTCTGAAGAGCCTGAAAAGAAAGATGAGGTAGATGAGAACTTCTTACAAATGCGTAAGCTACTGAAGACACCTCTATCTGAATTAGATCTATCTGTAAGAGCTTATAACTGTCTGAAAGCAGCAGACATTAAAACGCTGGGAGATCTAGTAAGTTACAACATCGCCGATCTGTTAAAATTCAGAAACTTCGGTAAGAAGTCCTTAACAGAGCTGGAAGAACTGGTAGCAGAGAAAAACCTCAGCTTCGGTATAGATGTTACCAAGTACAGATTAGAAGAAGATTAATAATATAGGGTGGAAGGTCTAGTAAAACTGGGTCTTCCTTCTTTTTAACTAACCGGAGGAGAAACGTGAATTAAAATCAGGTCGGTAGATAGCTAAGGCTAAATCGCCGAGCTGACAATTAAAAATGTCATGAGACACGGCAAAAAATTCAATCACCTAGGGAGAACAGCATCGCACAGAAAAGCTATGCTAGCTAATATGGCTTGTTCTCTGATAGAACATAAACGTATTAAGACTACCCTGGCTAAGGCTAAAGCCCTTAGAAAGTATGTAGAGCCTTTAATCACTAAGTCTAAGCTGGATACTATGCACTCGCGCAGAGTGGTATTCTCCTACCTCCAAAATAAAGAAGCTATTAAGGAGCTTTTCGGAGAAGTATCTAACAGAGTGGCGGAGCGTCCAGGTGGGTATACTAGAATCCTTAAGCTAGGCCCAAGGGCCAGTGATAATGCTGAAATGGCGCTTATAGAGCTGGTAGACTTCAATGAAATGGCACCAGGTAAGGCTGCCAGTGGTAAGTCTAAGAGTTCACGTAGAAGACGGAGAGGAAAAGGAAAAGCGAAAAAGACAGAGGTAGCCAGTACAGAAGCAGCAGTAGC
>JBCCLI010000066.1:0-22451 GCA_039026975.1 Bacteroidota bacterium
ATCTGCTCCTGAAGTTTTGCCTGGGTAAAGTCTTCACTAAAAAATCTGGCCGGTGTCTGTGGAGGTTCCACCACTACTTCAAACATTTTCTGGTAGAACTGAACTGTGACGGTATTCTCA
Source organism: Bacteroidota bacterium (assembly GCA_039026975.1). Classification (GTDB taxonomy): domain Bacteria; phylum Bacteroidota; class Bacteroidia; order J057; family J057; genus JBCBKZ01. The sequence goes on from JBCCLI010000066.1 coordinate 121, forward strand.
GACTGATTTCTGTTGATGCTTCCTGAGGCAGAACCTGAGTATCCAAGATACTTCCCTGAAAGCCCCATGGTTAAGGCCATTTGTTTCTCAGAATAGTAGGATTCCATGCTGAAGGAGATGGTACTTGGGGTAGAGAGCCCTTCTGCCGTAGCATTTCCTATCATTTCTCCTATGGCAGAACCTACCGTAGCTTGATTAGGCTTAACTCTCCTGAAGTTATCTCCGGTAGGCAAACCGGGGATGGAGACATTGATGGAGTCTCTTTCTTCTATGACCAGTCCTCTGAGAGAACCCACAGGATCTTTATGAGTCTTGCCCTGTATGAGGGCTCCCGGCCAGAGGATTTCTACATCGGGGCTATACATCACTATTTGCTCCGGATTTTGTGTGAGGGTATAGGGCGTTTCCTGGCAGGTGTAGGTTACATTATACAGGGTATCTATGCTTCCATCTTCCTGAATACGGGGCACATCTACGGTTTCACTGATAATATCTCCTTGCCCTCCTGAAGGCGTAGTTTCCATGACAGGGGCATTATTCGCAAAGGCATCCCATGAAGGAAGGCTCTGAAAAAATTCTGGTACAGAAGTATCCACTACTGCAGGAGGCTCCGGTGAAGGTGTTTCCTGAATATCCTCTTTACATGAGGATAGTATGCCCAGTAGGCATATTGATAATAAAATAGCTTTAGGCTGATTAAAGGTGTTCATATCTATCTAAATTCAATTTGACTTACACCTATACTCGCGCAAAGCAGTTCCCTAACCGGTCATGACTTCTGATTTTATTTTGAGAGAATGTTTGTGATAGACATGTAAGACTGGGATGTAATAGTCAATGGATTAGCATTTGACACACCACTTCTTAGTCAGTTTGTTCTAAAAATCTGCTAATTATTTTATTTCGAAAAGCGTATTAATATTATGGGAATAGAAAAGGGGAAAAGAAAAATGACTCAAAATTAAGGTATAATAAATTGGCTATTAGGGATTTAATGAATGGTTAGATTTAAATTGTTTGATCAGTCATTTAACAATTCACACTTCTTTTCTGTCATTTCGGTTAATCCATAAAATGTAATGTAAGATATTTGGATATTATTGTAGGGTGTTAAGCGCTATAATTATTCATGCAAACGCCTAGAGAAGGTCTGAGGTAAAGTTGTATAGCACCATTTAGGGATTAGGTATACAGTGGAAATCCACATGGCAATCTCATGGGTTATTAAACCACTATGAGTCAAATGTTTACGTCGTTTAATCAAAAGTATCCATTACTACTAGCTTTCATTATCCTTAGCTTACCTATTACGCTTTCTGCGAATCCTTTTTCATCCACTTCTATGTCTCCCACACAGGAGCTAAATGAGCTGGCCATGGAGGGGATTGGAGAAATCAAGACCACCCGTGTTAATCATAAATGGAAATACGTAGCCTTTAACAGGACTTACGTAAATCCTGTTGTGGTAGCAGGTGGACCCTCTTATTATGGAGGAGATCCTACTACAGTCAGAATTAAAAACATTACACCAGAAGGGTTTTACATCAGACTTGATGAATGGGCCTGCCAGGATGAGTGGCACGTCCTTGAGACAGTACCCTACATGGTGGTAGAGGCTGGTGTCTACAAACTATCTAATGGAAAAATGTTGATGGCTGGAAAAGCTGACAATGTTAACCATAGATGGACTACTGTCAGATTCCCTCAAAAGTTCAATCGTGTACGTCCTATTATTTTTGCTAGTGTTTCTACTGTAAGAGGAGGACACTCCGTGGTGGTGAGAATTAACCACAACAGAAGGAATAAAGTTACTGCGGAAGAATTTTCTGTCAAGCTGCAGGAAGACCGCACCTCTGATAAGTGGCATACTAAAGAGGAGCTTTGCTGGATAGCAGTAGAGTCAGGCTTAAGTAGAACTGGCAATAGCTACCAGTTTGGGCGCACCAGAAGAATAGTAGATCATAAATGGAAAAATGTGAGGCTAACCAGGGGGTTAGGAGAGAAACCTATTTTCCTTTCTTCTCTTATCACTTTCCACGGTGGCCATACTTCTAATGTGAGGTTTGATCACAAAAATCAGTCAGGGAGGAATGTACGCGTTTTTATAGATGAAGAAAACTGTACGGGAGAGGGCACTCGCCATCCGCATAGAGAAAAAGTAGGATATGCTGCTTTTAAAGCCGCAGGGCCTATTTATGGGGAGAAGGTAGATGAAGCCCCTTCCTCTCCATGTGGCTCTGGATTCCTGACTCAGGAGATATGGTATAACCTTGATGCTGAATATGATGTATCTTCTATTCCTGTAAATGTTGCACCCGATGAAACCCGTACCCTTACAAACTTCAGTATTACCCCAGATTTAGAAGATTACTATGGAACCAGAGTAAGGGGATATATCTGTCCGCCAGTTAGTGGCATTTATAAGCTGAAAATAGCCAGTGATGACAATGGGGAACTCTGGCTATCTACAGATGATAAGGCCGAGAACAAGTATAAGATAGCCTTTGTCAAGGGCTGGACTTACCCTGGAGAATACAATAAATATCCTGAGCAGATTTCAGCAGGTATCTATCTGGAAGCAGGTAAAACCTACTACATAGAAGCACTGATGAAGGAGACAGCTGCCGAAGACAATTTGTCTGTAGCCTGGGAATTACCTAACGGTCAGGAAGAAGCACCTATAGATGGTAAGCACTTAAGCCCATATGTGGAATCTGCAGCCAGCATGGCTTCTTCCTTTGTGAGACTCTCCGCTCCTGGAGCTACAGAAGCAGATGTACGCATGTTCCCTAATCCGGCACATAGCTACTTCAGTGTAACTGTTGGAGGTGCTGTTGTGAATTCTCTCAATGTCAATATTTTGGATATGTCAGGAAGAAGTATCTGGAATAGGAGAGATGTACGGCCTGGCGAAGAAATCAATATTGCAAATTTACCCACAGGCATGTACGTAGTAAGGGTAAATGGAGCCGACATTGATAGAAATTTCAGGCTGATCAAAAACTAATTTATTAATAAGCGCTACACATGAACTCTGCGGGAGCATTCTATGGATGTTCCCGCTTTTTATATCCAGCGGTATATGCTTCTCTCACCGGAAAACTTTTCTGGAAAATGCTTGTGAGTATCTGCTCTCAGGGTAGGACTAAATTCCGCTCTATACTTATTCAAGTCTTCCCGTGAAGCGAAGTCATAATGAAATACATACACCTGTTCCTGTTCTTGGGGTTTTAGGATTCGAAAGAAACTACGAGTCCTGTAGCTACTACCTCAGGTACATGCACCGTTTTCATCCAGCTTATCCATTCCTTTTCTACTTCTTCTTGTATAGTGATGCTTATTTGATAAGTGATCATAAAGTTGATGAGATTAGCGCGTTTTTCTAATGAAAATTTAGGCAGAATTTCCTGAAGAGTTGTCTTTTACGTTAGACCATGAGCATAGGTACTATTAAGGTTCCTGCTGGCTGCTAAGTTTTACGAGGAAGGATTGGAGGCTTTCTTTTCCTACTTGAGTTAGGGCACCCTTTTTCTCCACCTGTATATGGGTTTCTCCTAGATAAGTCATTCCTAGGTAGTCTGCTGACAGTTGGAATGCAGAGAAGAAGCTGTCTACGCCTTCTTCTCCATTGGCAGAGCTGATGGCTGCCATGGATTTACCACGTAGTTTTCTCCCTACTTCTTTCTTGATGGTGAGCAAGTCTGTCATTCTATCAAAAAAATTCTTCATTACGGCACTCATGCTATACCAATAAATAGGGGATAGAAATATAAGGAGGTCATAGCTTTCAATGATTCCTTCCATTAAGGATAAATAGTCATCGCCCTGATTTTTATGCTCATAATCAAAGTAAGTAATATCATACTGAGTGATGTCTATGAGCGGAAAGCCACTTGCCTCAGCCAGTGCTTTTCCTACTGTTTGGGTGTCTTGTCCAGAATGGGAGCTTCCCATGATAATGACAGCTTTTACCATAATTCTGATAAAAATTAGTGTTGGAGAGAAAGAAGATGAGTAGCCTCATAAGGAATGGTCATACAGAAGACCTTATGGCATAATTCCCATTTTTTGCATGAGGAAGGTAGCATTTAGATTTTGGGAAATACCGTTTCTGAGTTTGTAGTCAAAGCTAAGCTCATTTTCCTGTATATCTACCTCAAATCTTTTATTAGTGACCTTCTTAGGATAATCTTTTTCCAGTGTTCCTAAACTGAGGTCGTGGGTAGCCACTAGACCTGAGGCGCCATAAGAAATAAGCTGCTCTATAAATTTACGGGAACCTGTTTGCTTGTCCTTAGAGTTAGTACCTCTCAGCATTTCATCCACTATGACAAAGACGGAAGAAGTCTGCTGTAGGAGGTCTATGATCTTTTTAAGTTGTTTCAGTTCAGCATAGAAGTAAGACTCATGGTCTTCCAGAGAATCTGTCGCTCGTATGCTGGAGATCATGGTCTGAGGGGTAAATTCAAAGTGAGATGCACAAACCGTGGCCCCATTCATAGCTAGAATGAGATTAGTACCCATAGTTCTTAGAAAGGTACTTTTGCCTGCCATATTAGCCCCAGTAATGAGTAGTAGACGTCCTTCTTCCATAGCTACTTCATTGGTTACTCTGGAAGCAGAAGGAATGAGTGCATGGCCTAGATCCGTAGCTTGAAGGACCATATTTCTCTCTGAGAGTACGGGAAGCACATAGTCTGGATGATTAAAGGCCATTCTCCCATAACTATTAAGGGAGTCCCAGCTGGCCATGCTATCTAACCAGCTTGGAAGCTCATGTTTATTAGCTTCCCGCCATCTATCCAGCCTGATGAGACATTGTAAGTCCCACAGAAGGGTGCCATTTAAAATGACTCCCATAATCATATTGAGCCGTTGGTCAAAGTAGTAGCTAAGGCTAGCCAGTTTTTCTATCGCTTGACTAGCCTGTCCATTGGCTGTGAATAGTTTTTGTTGTTGGGTTTTAAGTAAGTCAGATGTGAATGGAGCTTTCTCTACTTGTTCAAGAAGGCGTTGATACTTTTTGAGGAGGTCTGATTTTTGGCCCATCTGTATGTGCTCTTTTTGGGTGAGCCTCAGGTGTCTCCCTATGATCATTAGATTGATGATGAATACTAAGAGAGGTGTAGAAGGAGGAACCAGTAAGAAAATACCTCCTCCAATGGAAGTGAAACGGAGCAGGTAGACCGCAAAGCTGATCACAAATAGGAGGGGCATTACCCATAAAAGCAGCCGGTACGAGGAAATATTAGCTAAGGCTTTTTCTCCTTGCATCCACTGGAGAATAGCTTGAATATCTTCTGAAGACTCCCAGTTTCCTTTCCCTGCTACTTGAAATTCCTGGGACCAATCAGCTGCCCGGGAAAGTTCTGTAATGGCCTGTTGGCGTTGGAGTATATCATTTTTATCTACAGGAGGAGATTGTAGGGAAGTGGCCAGTTTCTGCTTACCAATAACGCTCACACTCCTGTTCAGAAAATGAAAAATGGATGATTTCCCGAAAATGTCCAGGTCGTAGCTATAGGGATGGGTAGAATCTACAAATTCTTCTCCTGGATCAAAGGTGCTTAGGTCTCCTTCTAGGAAATCAGCCTCAGCCTGATTTATGGAAAGGAGGGTAGATAGATCTTCTCTTTTTCCTGCTAACTGGATGTGATATGAGACTAGAAATAGAAACCCTACCATAGAAGTGAAGCCTGTAAAGAGTCCCCAGCCAGTATGAAAAGAGAATACAAAGTAAGTGAGGAGGACACCTCCAATGAATAAGGCTAGCCTGGCGTAGGATAGCCTAACATATGTACTGTTGAGCTGCGCAAGATCTTGCTGGTAGGTTTGAATATTCTCCTGATAGTAAGCCTGAGGTGAAGTCTTTCCCATGAAATAAGTACGTGAATATCTGTTTCGAAGTTGATTAAATCAAGGTATAGATAGACTCCAGCTCTCTTCCTTTTTGGGCGTAGTCAAGTCCATATCCTACTACAAAGTCAGAGGGAATGGAAAATCCCTTGTATTCCGGGGGATTATCAAACTGGTAATTATCTGGCTTAAAAAGAAGAGTAACCATCTTGACGGAAGTAGCTCCTATGGAAGAAAGGTACTGTCGGAGAAACTGAAGGGTATAGCCTGTATCTACAATGTCTTCTACAATGACAACCTCCTTCCCGGCTACTCCTTTATTTAGGCCTAGGAGCACATTGGCATGTTCTGAACTGGTCAACCCATCCCCATAAGTAGAGACCTTTACAAATTGTATTTCCGGTTCCACCCTTAACTTACGTACAAAGTCCGAAGCAAACATAAAAGCCCCATTTAATACTGGAAGCACTATGACTTCTTTGCCTTCATACGTGCGGTTAAGCTCATTAGCAAGTTCAGCTATTCTTTCCTGAATCTGTTCTTTGGAGATGTAAAGTTTGAATGTCTTATCCTTGATCTGAACGGTTTCCATGCGTCTGGTAATAACTATCTATTGATAATCAGAAGCTTAAGATGATGGGAATGCTAAAATGAATCTGCTTCCCTATTTATGCTTGTGAATTTACAGGGGCATTTCATGCAATAAAAGAGATAGGCTGAAAGTTTCGATAATATTCTCCTCATCAGTCGCAACATTTTATTCATATTTAACCTAGTGATTCTGTACCTTTAAGCAGCGGGATTAGGAGATAACGGCTCATTCAAACCAAAATCATTGTGAGTGATTTAATCAAGCATGAATGTGGTATAGGGGTAATCAGATTATTAAAACCTCTTGAATACTATCAGGAAGTGTATGGTTCTGCCCTTTGGGGATTAAACAGGCTATACCTTCTCATGGAGAAACAGCGTAACAGAGGCCAAGATGGAGCAGGGATAGGATGTGTGAAACTGGATATGAAGCCAGGCAAGCCTTACCACGCCAGGATGCGGACCACCGTATCTAACCCATGGACCCATCTCTTTGGGAAGCTTCGGGAAAGAATGGATGAGTTCAAGGAAAATTTTCCTGAAGATTACCAGGACCCCAGGATACTTAAGCAAAACTTTGACTATGCAGGGGAGGTGCTCATAGGCCACCTTAGGTATGGAACGCATGGGAGTTATGGGGTAAACTACTGCCATCCCGTCATCAGGACTAGTAATTATGCTAACAGATGCCTGATGTTGGCAGGAAACTTTAACCTGACTAATGTAGATCACCTTTTTAAAAAGCTAGTAGAACTGGGGCAGCATCCCCGGCATCTGACAGACACAGAAACCATGCTGGAAAGAATAGCCCACTTTCTGGATACGGAAAATGACCAGCTGGTCAGAAAGTATAAAAAGGAGGGGTTTACCCATAATGAGATTTCTCAGCTGGTATCTGACGACCTAAGTATTTCTCGCGTCATTAAGCAGGCTGCCAAGTCTTGGGATGGAGGGTATGTCATAGGTGGATCCTTGGGAAATGGAGATATGTTTGTATTGAGAGATCCTAATGGCATACGACCCTGCTATTACTACGCTAATGAAGAGGTAGCCATAGCAGCTTCAGAACGGGCGGCCATCTGTACAGTATTTAACCTAAAGCCGGAGGAAGTAGAAGAGCTCCCACCGGGCCATATATTCTCCGTGAAGGGAGGGAGTAAAAAGATTACCTGCAAGCCTTTCTATAAAGAAGAACTAGAAAAAAAGAGCTGTTCTTTTGAAAGAATTTACTTCTCTAGAGGAAGTGATGTAGATATATATCAAGAAAGAAAAGATCTGGGAAAAGAATTAGTTCCCAGATTGTTGGAGAAACTGGACTATGATCTAGATAATAGTGTCTTCAGCTTCATTCCTAATACAGCTGAAAGTGCCTTTTTGGGATTAGTGAAGGGGTTAGAGACGTGGCTAAATGATTACAAGCTGAAAGAAATTCAGCGAATGGGAGGGAAGATAGATCCTAAGAAACTGAAGGCCTTACTGGACAAAAGAGCTCGGGTAGATAAGGTCATCAATAAGGACGTAAAGATGCGAACCTTCATTTCTGATGATTCTTCTAGGAATGACCTGGTAGCTCATGTCTATGATGTGACCCGTGGCATCATCAAGACAGGAAAAGATACCCTTATCTGTATAGATGATTCTATCGTAAGAGGGACTACGCTGAAGAAAAGTATTCTCCAGATCCTGGCACGCCTAAAGCCCAAAAAGGTGATCATCGTTTCTTCTGCTCCACAAATTAGGTATCCAGACTGTTATGGGATAGACATGTCTCAGATAGAGAGGTTAGTGGCTTTTCAGGCTGCGGTAGAGTTATTGGAAGAGAGAGGCCTTAGTCATGTGAAGGATGAGGTGTACCAGCGCATAAAAGGGATGAAGGAGGATAGACGTATGCAGGAAGAGAATGTAGTGAAGACCATCTATGCCCCATTTACGCAGGAAGAAGTCTCTGCTAAAATAGCTGATATAGTCAGGCCTGTAGATTTTCCTTATGAGCTAGAGGTTCTTTACCAAACGATAGAAGGGCTTCACAATGCCATCCCCAAACATGGGGGGGACTGGTATTTCTCTGGAGACTATCCTACCAGGGGAGGAAATCGCGTGGTGAATCAGTCTTATCTGAACTTTTATGAAGGCAAGAATGAGCGCGCCTACCAGCTTTCCTTACTTTAACTGAATACCTCTATGAGCTGGCGCGCCCGTCTGTCCCATGTTAAAGAGTCTGCCCGTTCAGCTGCATTCTGAGAGTAGGTACTCCATGCCTGTTCATCTGTCAGTACCTGATCTAGTACCTCCGCCAACTTTATGGCATTTCCTGCAGGGTAGAATACTCCATCCTTACCATTTCGGAGAAATTCTCTGGCAGAAGGTAAATCTGCTGCTACTACCGGAATACCTCTTGATAAATAGTCAAATATCTTCATAGGAGCTGTTAGTGCACGATTATATAAGCTGTCCTTCATGGGAACCACTCCTAAACTGACTGTATTTAAGAGAGATTCTAGCTTAGTGTAACTGACCCATCCGGTAATTTCTGTTTTATCCCTTATGCCTGCCTCATCTATGAGAGCATTTACATAGTCCATTTCATTAGGACGTCCACCTATGATCATAAACTTGGCGGGAGTGTGTTTCATCAGGCTAATGGCTTTAAATAGGGTTTGGAAATCCCGCTGTTCTTGAAGGCTACCTATGTAGGCTATGCGCTGATGGCTAAAAAGGTGCTGGTCAGGCTTCTTATAGGAAGGAACGCCAGGATGGGCTACATGTATACGCGTAGTAGGAATGTGCTGGGCATAGAGTTCTGCTTGTGGACTGAGTAAACAAAACAGCCCATCTAGTTGGGGGACATATGTTTTCTCAAGTTTATGGTACTTTGTCTTAGCTGTTAGGTCTCCTTTCTGAGTGGCTTCCCGGTTAATTTCCATGAAATAGTTGTGGGTTTCATAGTAGGCCTTGGTTCCTGTCTTTTTTCTCACTTTTAGTAGATAAGGAAGAAAACCAGGATCACGTGTACTAATGGCATCTGTGTGGCCTCCTTTTATCAGCTGTACAGCCTTTCTGTACGCTTGCCAGTAAAAAGGCTTACTACTAGAGAGGGGGCCTACAGCAAATTTAGGGATTCTATGTAAATGCAGATTAGGATGAGCAACCAAGCCATAGTATTCTTTGATGACCTTTTCCACTGGCTCAGTAGACCCTTCTCCCACCAGCAAATGGGTCTCTACGCCATTTCTGGCTAATGCATGGGCATTAAAGGTGCTGAAGGAAGAGGAAGGGCCTTTGTAGGGCCAGTTTTTCCGGTGAACCAGTACTACTTTCATGTGGATATACCGCTTAAGGATTGATATAGGGAAAAGGTCTGGTCTATGCTTGTTTGAATGTGGAAGTTTTTGCGGATGTGTTGTTGGGCTTGGCTACCCAGCTGAGTTCGGAGCGAGGGCTGTTTATACCATGACTGTAATACCTCTGCTATGGCTGCTGGAGATCTACTGGGAACCATAGCACCTGACTCTCCATCAATCACCAAGCCTTGGTTACCAGCAATATTTGTGACTACAGGAGGAATTCCTACCGACATGGCTTCTACCACAGCTTTATTAATCCCTTCACCTTTGATGGAAGGTAGTACAAAGACATCACTCCCTGCAACTATCTGTATAGCGTCTTTCCGGTAGCCTGCATAGATAACTTTATCGGGATCAGGTAGGGTCTGGGCAACTTCCTTAATATCCTCACTATCCATATTATTACCGATTAATAGCAGATAGGTAGGGGTATTCTCCGGTAGATGCGCAAGAGATTTTACCAGATAAGGAATTCCCTTCATGGGCCTGGCATTAGCTACACAAGAGATGACGTAGGCATCTGAAGGTAACTGAAACTCTTTCCTTACATCCATGGGCTGAATATCTCCATACCACTTGGGATCATGCCCTTTAATGATGGTGATAGCTTTCTCCTTAAGGAAGAATAGCTGTTTATGGAAATAGTCTTCTACTGCCTGACTCACGCATACAATTTTGTCTACCCTCGGATGTAGAAACTTTACATAAGCAGTGGGATCATACCAGTGTACATTTCCTGCATAGCCTCTGTATAGGACTACTTTTACGGGCAGGCCTTTGGCAGCCCTAATTCCATTAATAATGGCTTTACTATTAAATAAGTGGAGAATATGGTATTCTCCCTTTACGAGCTCTTCTCTTATAAAGTCTATTTCAGCCTGATCAAATTTCTTTACTGGATGAAAAGGGATGGTTCTAATATCTGCTGCTTGAAATTTTTCATTATAGGTGGCTTCCTTAAAGGTCATCACACTCACTTCTACTCCTTTTTTCTTCAGGCCAATAAACATCTCTGCTTCCGGCCTGACAGAGATGGTAGGCTTATAATTACTGATGACCAATACTTTTATCGGCATAGGGGACGTCTTTCAGCCGCAAGTTACAACAGCTAGGTAGAGGTACAAACGGTAAAGGAATTAGAAAAGCCCTTTCTGGTTACAGAAAGGGCTCAATGCTTAACGCATGTATATTGTAGGGTATCTCGTTTATACCTTAAAACTGATCACAGTAGTCAGTCAATGGCTTAATACGAGCATATTCTGGATCGATTACTAGAATCTTATCAATAAATGGCCTGGCAGCAGAGCAGTTATAATTTCCATCTCCGTTAGGATCGAAGTTGTAGTTAGCTAAAATCTCATAGGAAGTTAGGAGAAGGTTTTTCTCTGACTTCTTTAGCTGATCCGCAGGCTTCTCACCAAATACAGCTACTACCCTTTCAGCAGGTCCTTTAACTTCCCAGGATACAGCGGTGGTATCCGCTGCTTTGGTAGCTTGGTCTTTTTTGTAGGCTATCTGCATCATGTACTGGTAAGGAGGGGCATAGTCATTCTTCAGGTTTAGCACCTCATCAAAGTATTGGTTAGCCTTGTCAAAATCCTCAGCATAGAAGTTAGCCTTAGCTGTAGTATAGTATAGTTTTAGGCTTTTGGCTACAGAGTTATCCAGGTATAATTCTCTGTAGTGCGCTTCTTTGCCGTAGTTAGATAAGATGCCTTCCTTATCTTTAGCCTTTCTAGCAGCTTTTCCCTTGGACTCATACTCACTGGCAAGCTTTTCATATACGCTTACCTGCTCAGGGTCCATCTCTACTACTTTTTCAAAATTCTTATCAGCCTCTTCCATATTTCCCATGGCTAGCAGGATACGGCCATATGCCTCATAGTCATCCTTAATGGTGTACTCAGGCTTAATATTAGAAAAGTAGTCATCCATATTGGCCTTGGCTTTTTCCTGATCTCCCATCTGATGATAAGCCATACCCGTCAAACGTCTCATGACATTAGTGATGGTATCTTGTTTAAGGGTCTCTAGCTCCGTAATGGCTTCATCATAGTTTTCACTTAAAAACAAGAAGCTGGCATAACGGATACGAGCCGCAAGGTCATTACCGGCTAGCTCTACATATTTTTTATAATCATCTCTCGCTTGCTCAAAGCGCTTAGCTTTTAGCCAAAGCTCCCCTCTATACTTATAAGAAGGAGCAAACTCAGGGTCTAACTCTATGGCTTTGTTCAGGTAGGTAGCTCCTTCATCATATTCCTGAGATTCTATCTTCATCTGACCTACTCTTGTATATCCAGGGACAAACTCTGGTGCCAAATCAATGGCTTTCATATACTGGTCAAGGGCAAGTTCTGCTACTCCTTTTTGGTAGTAATAGTCCCCAAGTGCGATATAAGAAGCTGGATTATCTGGCGCTTCAGACTGTCCTTGCAGGAGGAAAACCTCAGCCTTCTTGAACTCCTTATCTTCCAGATAGGCGGCGGCAACAGCAAACTTTACGTTTACGTCTCTACCTTTATCATAATAAAGGGCTTTCTTGGTCAGAATCTCGTCAGCCTCAAATGACTTTCCCTCCTTGATAAGAAGCCTGGCCATTCCTACATGATTATAGGGATAGCGGTTCTTAGCCTTGATACCTGACTTGAAAGCATTATCTGCTCCACTAAAGTCCCCAGCATCAAACAGGGCTGTACCTTTCCAGTAATAGAATTCTGGATTATCATCCTCCTGACTTATCAGGGTATTCAGAACTTGTACAGCCTCCGAATAATTTTCCTCATTAATGAGTGATTTAGCCTCGTCCAGGGACTGGGCACTCAGTTGGAAGCTGCCCACAAAAAGCCCACACACTACGAGAACAAACAAGCGTTTAAGCATAATCTTAGAATTTAATAGTTGAGTTTCAATGAATTAAGTTAGGTAATAACAGTAAAATTTTTTGGGTTATTGTTGTGCCTCCGACTGTTCTTGTTTAGATGGGAATTTTACGATTCTGGTCATCCCCTGGTCTGGGACTAGCCCAGCCTTATGGAAGATTCGTTGGCCCTGATCATGTGCTAAGTATGCCACGAATCCCGAGCCTAGACCAAAATGAGACTCCCGCAATATGGTATATATTCCTCTGGAATAGGGATAACAATTTTGCTTGATAAATGCCTGATACGGTTGGAAAGCAGCATATTCACTGCTGAATGAGCACTCGTACTCAGGAACAATTGCTAACACGTTTACTTTTTCTAAAAATCCTACTACTTTTTCATCATCCTGATCACTAATCCATGGAACCCCTATGATCCCCAGTGCATTAGGAGATTTAGCTACATAGGCTATAACCTCAGGATTAGAATTAGAAGCAAAAATATTTTCTGTTGTTAATTCTCTTTCTGTGAGTACACTATCACGTAAGAATTTTAGGGTACTAGAAAGAGCGTTATCAAAGGTGATGGTTATGTCTTCTTTTTTTCCCCGCTTACTCGCCTCATCCCAGCGTTGAATCTTCCCTGTTAATACATCCTCTAACTCAAAGGAAGCCATCCTGTTAACCGGATTATCAGGATGAGTGATAAATGCAATGGCATCTGTAGCTATTCTACTCGTTTTAGCACTGGTACTCTGATTAACCAGATAATTTTTTTCTGTCTGGGAAAGCTCTCTACTGGTAATAACCAATCTGATGGTATCACTGTTTAACATGCTTTCTACAGCTTTTTCTCCGGGTTGGTATATCGCATTGATATGTGCATCAGGATAGGTTCCTTGGAAAGTCTCTATGGCAGACTCAATGATAGGCTGGTAGGTCTCATCTACCGCTATGGTGATGTTACCTGATGTGCTACTTTCCTTAACACTTATGGGTTTATAGGTTCGCTCAGGCGCATGAGAACGCTCGGAGCTTCCGCCCGGTGTGCAACTCAAAAATAAAACCAAACATGTAGCTACCCCAGTAATGTAGGTTTTAGTCATATTACGATTTTGGAAAAAGAGGCCCATAAATTTAACACTTTTTCTCATTTCTTCTTTTCCTAGCTCACAGTATTTTAATTTTTCTTTCATTAGTTGTTTAAAATGGCACCTAAACCAGACGGTCTGGTTTAAATATATTAGAGAGAAAAGCCACTAAAATTCCATAAATAGCTACCTCCTTGTTCCTAAACAATTTCTGTTAATATCCTTTTCAAATAGGGTTAACGTCTTTTCATTTCCCCAAGTAATGGTTATATGTATGACTACTGATCATGGAGAACGAACCTACTTTGCCCCTTTCTTATACTAAGCATATAGCTGATACCATTAAGCTTTCTATTCCTGTCATGATAGGGCAGTTAGGGAATGTTTTGATGATGGTCATAGATAATATGATGGTAGGGGCTTTAGGCTATCAGGAGCTTTCAGCAGCTTCTTTAGCTAATAATATATTCTTTTTCATTGTGGTATTTGGGATGGGGTTGGGCTTTGCTATAACCCCGCTAGTAGCTGAAGCTAAGTCAGCAGGAAGAATTTTACTCTGTGGCCGGTACTTCTCCCATGGGCTTTTTCTTGGTGTAATTACAGGAATACTGCTGGGGATTCTTGTACTGGGAAGTATTTTGCTGCTTCCCTATATGGATCAACCACCTGAGGATGTGATCCTGGCAAAAAGTTATATGGTGTACTTGGCTATATCTGCAATTCCAATGACTCTTTTTCTAGTGGGAAAACACTTTGCAGATGGGTTGTCCTACACCCGTCCAGCTATGTATATTACGCTAGTAGGCTTATTAATAAATGTAGGCGGTAATTGGCTATTCATTTATGGAAATTGGGGCCTGCCCAGGATGGAACTTGACGGTGCAGGGTTAGCCACTGTTATGAGTAGGGGGATAATGATGGGATTAGTTTTCTGGCATGTGTTAACACATGCCACCTATCAGCCTTACTTGTCAGCTCTCCAATGGAATAAGTTCCAAGGGCCTATTCTCAAAAAAATCACTTCTCTTGCTGTGCCCTCAGGTCTTCAGTTTTTCTTTGAAGTCAGCGCCTTTGTAGGGGCCTCTTTAATGATAGGATGGATAGGAGCCGTAGAAAGAGCTGCTCATCAGATAGCTATCAGCCTAGCCTCTATTACCTATATGGTCACCACAGGTATTGCTGCAGGTACTACCATACGAGTAGGAACAGCTTTTGGGAAGAGAGACCTGGGAAGTGTGAAACGTGCAGGACTAAGTGGACTCTTACTAGCTACCATTTTTATGTTGGCAGCTGCTGCTACTTTTGTGGTAGGTAGAGACTTTTTGCCTTCCTTCTATATTAAGGATACGGATGTACTACAAATTGCGAGTGTGCTTATGCTAATCTCAGCATTCTTTCAGTTATTTGACGGTGTACAAGCAGTAGCTATAGGAGCTCTGCGGGGGATACAAGATGTGCGTATACCTACCTGGATTACCTTTGCTGCTTATTGGGTATTTGCTCTCCCAGGTGGATATTTTATGGGCTTTATCCTTAAGTTAGGCGTAAATGGAGTCTGGTATTCTCTCACAGCGGGGTTGATGTTTTCCGCTATTTTTCTAACTTCTCGCTTTCTACTGTTGGCACGTAAAAGTCAGCCTTTTCTAGCTTATTCTTAGCCTTAGCCACTTATTCATTTTTCAAATTAACTATTTTGGGAGAGTGAAGTTGTACGTATTATATGTAAAATCAATACTTTCAATCATTTTTGAATCTCACATTAGAAATTACGTTATTAGATAATGGAACTAGACGAAGCAAAGGAAAAGTTTATTCAAGCCTGGGGAGCATTAGGTTCACACTGGGGGATTAATCGCACCATGGCCCAGGTACATGCACTGCTTCTTGTTTCTCCTCAAGCCCTGAGTGCTGAGGATGTTATGAACCAACTTAAAATTTCCAGAGGGAATGCGAATATGAACCTCCGTGCATTAATAGACTGGGGGCTTGTTAATAAAGAGCATAAATCTGGTGAGAGAAAAGACTTTTTCATAGCGGAAAAAGATATTTGGCTAGTAGCTAAGCAAGTAACCCTGGAACGGAGAAAAAGGGAACTTAGGCCCGTCATGAAGGTGCTAGCTGAGGTAAAAAATGTTGAAGGAGATTCCAAGGATCCCAATGTGAAGGCTTTTGTAGAATCCGTTGAAAACCTTGAAGGAATAGTCTCTAAAGCAGATAAGTTTCTGGAAGTGGTAGTGGAATCTGAACAGAAATGGTTTTTTAACACACTCATGAAGCTATTTGTAAAATAGCTTTCTCTTCTTACTAATCATCCTCTATTTCCTTATCGTTGGCTATCACCTATTCATAGGGAAAGTGCCTACCTACGCTAGACAGTCTGAGTTAAGCCGTTAATCCCCACATAAGGGATTGTGTCATAGGGTATTTATCACCACAATCTTATCCCCGCTAAGATTAGGTCCTTTGTAGAGGATAAAATTCTTCCCAGTAAGTAAGCCTTGAAGTAACCCTCGAGAAGCGCATAGGTGGTTCGTGGAGTTGTATGGGTAGAGTATGTTGAGTACACTACCTACATAGTGCCCGCAGAGCTGCTGCCCACTGATAATAAGCGGAGGCTTTACTATCATTGGCGTTATCTAATTATATTATCTGAAAAGCCTCAACGGTGTAATGTGAGGTGTTTACTTTGGATATGCATCTTCATTGATTTTCAGAAATAGTATAGGAGCGAATTTTATACCTACCGGTTCCTCCATTAGTAGAAACTGCCGAACTATTATTCAGGTATAAGCTAACCATTTGAATGCTGGGACATAGGACTAACTCTATCTTCATGTGTGGGAGACCTATGCGTTTGGACTACCTAAAGATGGCAGCTTATTTCCCAAGATACCCTGAAAGCAGGCCCTTCCTATATTACCTATACCCATAAAAAAATTAGGGGACTCAATCCAAATTATGGAGAGTCAACCCTAACCCTTGCTCATTCTTTACTTTAACCTGTCAGAACAAATGTAGGGCATAAACGGGCTGTATGTAGGGCATTTTGGTCGAATGGTAAGTATTCCTGTACCAAGAGGTAGATTGATTCTTTAATTGGTACTATACGTTATTCAATTCACTTTGAAAATGGTAGTAATTAGATTTTGAGGGAGAGAAGATTGAATAATGTGAGTAAGATTAATAAATATGAGTGAGTAAATTACTAAAATTAAATAGGTAATAAATCTGAAGAAATAGAGGAGTGTTTTTTGAAAAAATGGAGAGATAAAAGGTAAGGATAGGTATAAAAAAATTAGGGGACTCAATCCACATCGTGGAGAGTCAACCCTAACCCTTGCTCATTCTTTACTTTAACCTGTTGATACAAATATACGCATAGATTTCAATAAAGCAACTTTTTTAAGCAATTACGGCATATTTTTTTGGATAGACTGGTCGTATTCTTTGTTAAATTGAAAAGTATTGAATTCGTATGAGGAGAAGAAGTAGGAGGAAACAAAGGTATATTTTTATGTATAAATTAATCCAATTAACTGAGTAAGAATTTACAGTACGAAAACTAATAGGGTAAATTAAATGGGTAATATATAGGTCATTTTTTTAGATTTTGACTGACCTTTATACGAGCTTTCGTTAGAATTATTCTGAAGAAAATATTAACCAGAGATGTGAAAAAAGGAGAAAATGAGTGCTCTGTAGGACAGAACATTACTGGGGATCAGGGGGATAGTCTAGGAGTAAGGCTGAGGTAGGAGTAGAGTTACAGGGTTACCCTAAAATAGCAGGTATCACGAATAGTGAAAATTTTAGATAGCAAATTAAATAGACGGGCTTATTTAGGGGCATACAGGTGCATGCTTAAGCCTGAATGAAAATGGAGCTATCATGTTTACCGAAAAAAATTATACCTCATTCTCCAATTTCACTTCATTTTCTTCGGAAGCTGTTTGATGAGAGGAGACAGGTAAAGCGTTTTTAGCTAGCTCCCTGTATGTAGTTCTCTTTCTGTAGATGTCAATGGCAGTGTACATAGACTGGAGTAAGCTCTCTGTGCTGGCTATTTCTTTACCTACAAGGTCATAGGCTACCCCGTGGTCAGGAGATGTTCTAATGAAAGGGATCCCCGCTGTGAAGTTTACCCCTGCATATCCAGAGATCAGCTTGAAAGGAATAAGGCCTTGGTCATGGAACATAGCCATTATCCCGTCAAATCGCTGGTATTGCATAGACCCAAATAGGCCATCAGCCGGATAGGGTCCCTGGATAAGTATTCCTTCCTTCCTAAGACTTTCTAAGGCAGGAATAATGGTTTCTTCTTCCTCTTGGCCTAATAAGCCGTTATCCCCGGCATGTGGATTTAACCCTAGTACCGCAATGACGGGCCTACTGATGTTAAAGTCTTCAATCAAGCTTTTATGCATGATTCTGACTTTTTTTATGATCTGGTTCTGGGAAATATTTCTGGATATATCCTTAACTGGGACATGATTAGTTACCAGCCCCACCCGAAAGTTTTCAAACACCATGAACATGAGGTTATCCTCTACCCCAAAGGCCTTAGCTAAGTACTCTGTATGTCCCTGAAATTCTTTCTCGTGAATCTGGAACGTAGACTTATCTACCGGAAGGGTTACCAGGGCGTCTATCTGTCCATGTTGTGCGTCTTCTACGGCTCGCTTCACAGATAAAAAAGCAGCTTTCCCACCTTGCTCAGAGGGTTCTCCTATCTCAATTCTTTCCAGATTAGGAATGCACTCTATTACATTTAGTTTCTTGAGCTGTGCCTGGGCGGGCTTCTGCACCACGGAGTAGTGAAACTTATTCACTTTCAATATCTTCTTATAGATATTGATTACCCTGGATGAGCCATATAGAACAGGTACACATAGCTCCTTCAGCCTTGAGTCCTGAAAAGCTCTGATGATAAGCTCAGGCCCTATTCCATTTATATCTCCTATGGTGATTCCTATTCTAAGTTTCCGGTTTACTTGCTGGCTCATAAAAGAAAAAAATTGAGTTTAGGTGTAGTTGCAGAAGTAGAGGAGTATAAAATGCTGGACACCTAGGTCCTTATATCCACAACAATGTGGTAAGATGCCTATTTATAGTACCAAAAAATGCATCTTAGCACTACCTTTAATGCACTAAATTATAAATAACCCGCATAATCTGAAACCGAAGAAATACCTGGGCCAGCATTTTTTGAGAGATCAGTCTGTAGCATCAAGAATCGTTGATTTTTTGCAGGCTGAAGCTGGACATACTATTGTAGAAATAGGCCCTGGACAGGGCGTTCTTACTTCCCGCTTACTTGCTAAATATGAGGATCTGTGGGTAATAGAGGTAGACCCTGATGCTGTGGACTGGTTGAAAAAGAATTTGTCTATTGATTTGAGAATTATTCATCAGGATGTACTTAGATGGAACCCTGGAGAGTATATAGGTCCTGATACCTTTTTTATTGGAAATCTTCCTTATAACATAAGCTCCCCCTTTTTCTTTTTTCTACTTGAGCATCTAGACTATATCTCTGAAGGGGTGTTTATGATTCAGAAAGAGGTAGCTGATAGGATATGTGCTGCTCCTGGAAATAAGACGTATGGTATTCTAAGTATTCTACTAGGTAGCTATTTCTCCAGAGAGTATGGTTTTACGGTACCCCCCTCAGTCTTTTATCCTCCGCCTAAGGTTCAAAGTGGTGTCATTAGGCTAAAGAAAAAGGAGAATCTCCCGGAAGTACCTTTTGCTGACTTAAAGAGAGTAGTGAAAACGGCCTTTAACCAAAGGCGGAAGACCCTCAGAAATGCCTTGAAATCTTTGACATTTCAGCCTTTTGAGGAGTGGGAAGAGTGGGCTTCATTGAGAGCAGAGAACCTGGATATACCTGCCTTTTTAACATTAGCAAGGCATCTGAAGAAGGAAGATGGAGTTATGTAGCAGCTAGGTTACTACCACCTCATCTCTACATTTCTACGATTGGAAGAGGACAGCTATCTCTTCACTTCCTGTAGGGGCTTCAGTAGGTTCGAAGCCTAGGGAATAGAAAAATAGCTTAGCCTGCGTATTATGAATATCATAACTGGTTCTAATCTCTTTGCAGCGGATGTTTTTCTGTAGTAGCCTGATCAGCTCCTGAACAGCCCGGGCCCCTATGCCCATTCTCTGGAAATCTTTATCTATGAGAATTCTACTGATCCAGCAGATCCCTGCAAACTCACCGTACATCAGAAACCCAACCATCCGTTCCTGATACATGACCCCAAAAGGAACCAACTGCTCAAACCTGGCCTGAGCCAGTGAATACAGTACAGAAGGAACAAACGATTCTTGTTGTACAGTTAGCTTGATATCCAGACAAAGCTCCCAATTATATCTGTCAAGAGGAACTATGTGGCTAAAGGTGCTTGTCATCGGAGGTATAGATTAGCTGCAAAAGTAGCTAAAGCCTGCACTTATGCCAATTAATCCCTAAAAGCGTATGGCATATTGGATACTGAACTTACGTTGCTCAGCTAAAAATCCAGGGATGACTAAATACTCCTCATTGAAAGCATTATCTATATTAAGAGAAAGTGTCTGCTTACTAGAGAGGTTATAGCTAAGAATAAAATCCCAGATGGTATCTCCATTAGGATGGGTATCCCTAAATTCTTTTAAGCCGGGGATGACTACAAAAAGGTACTGGTCTATATTCCTGGAGAAACTTCTATCTCTGAAATTACTGCTTAAGGCCCACTTATCATATGAAACTGTAGCAGATAGTCGGGTGGTAAACTTATTTCTGTATTTCAGGAAGGTGGGTTGGTCTCTCAGGTCGGGATTCAGAATATCCAGCAGCCTAATAGGGTTTTCTTCTACATCACTCAGGTTTAGTTGCTGTTCAGTAGGTACTGCATCCAGGTCCTCCGGTTCTATCCATGTTACCCCTCCCGAGAAGAGGAACTTCCACTTATCAAACTGAACGCTGTTCTGCGTAGTAATCTCGAATCCAGGGATCCGAGCATTAGCTAAATTTACAGAAGAAAAGAATACGCTTAAGTTAGCGCCTACAGTATCCACCCCAAACTCCACCATATCTTCAAAGCGCATAAAGAAGAAGGCAGCATCCAAATAGCCTAACCACTTATTTTTACCTGTTCCACTTTGGAACCCCTGCCTTAGCCCTACCTCCCATGAGTAGCCTGTCTCTGAGCGTATATCAGGATTAGGAGAAATTAATACCCCTCCTCCGGTGGTGCTGGTAAACCTTTCTGCTACCGTAGGCACGCGGAATGCTTGCCCAAAGGAGGCTCTCACATTAGTGCCAGGCCTGATTTCGTAGTTTAAGCCTGCCCTAAAAATAGGCTCTGTTTCTCTTTCCAGGGTATCTATCTGCACAGTCTCCAGACGGAATCCCAGGCTGGTATTTAGCTTCCCAAACTTAGCATCAAACTGGGTGTATACCCCAAAGGAGTTTCCTGTCTTTTTTCCTGAGAATAAACTATCCGCACTAGCCCGAGAGTATTGGTAGGAAGCCCCGGAAACCCAGTTAATCTTACCTGCCAGGGTAGTTTGGAACAGAAAGTCATGGAAGGATAGGAGGTTGTTGTTACTTTGGCCTGTATTATTCTCGTTGATATTATTTAAGTGTCTTGCCCTATACCAGAAGAGATTCCCGTTAGGAGAAAGGTATTTTACCATAGGGTCTATCGCGAACTTACGATCGAAGTCTAATCTATATCCTGCGGGATCAGAGGTAGGCGTGAGGGCGCCTCCCCTACTTTCTCCATTTACGGTATCAGGTAAGTAGCTGGCCCAGTACAGCATGGCTCCCCCTGAGTCTACTAAAGCACTAAAATTAAGGCCTATTTCCAGACCTGGAACGGCCTTAGGTTTATAGCTTCCCATAAAATAGCCTCTGTACTGTTCTTTATCTGTCCCTTGTCTATGGCCGGAATTTTTAATGAGGTCAGTGTGTAGGCTAAGATTGAAATCTCCTATTTTCCGGCTGTGAAAGATATGGGCGCTGTACTGATAAGCGGAAGCATCTCCATCCCAGTCCAGTCTTTCATCTGCAGGTTGGTCAAATACCCCTGCCCTCAATCTAATGGAAGTCTTAGGTTTTTCTGTGGGTTCCTGTGTGATCACATTGATTACACCACCCATAGCGCCAGAACCATATAGGACAGAGCTAGCCCCCTTTAGTACCTCAATCCGAGAAATATTATCTACTGGAAGTAGTTCTAACTGTGCACTTCCTCCTTCAGCACTTAGCATAGGGAGACCATTTAACATAACCATAACCCTACTTCCCGTCCCGAAGGCATATCCTGAGCTTCCTCTGATATTTACCTGTCCATCCAGGTTATCTACTCCTGGTATTTGGGTGATGACCCTTTCTATATCAGGTACTGCCTGTAGGTTGATGGCTTCCTGCTTGATAACAGCTATGGAATTAGTAACATCTGATTGCCGCTGTTCCAGTCCCTTACTGGCTGTGATAACTACGTCATCTGTGCTAAAAGAAACCGGACTAAGCCCAAAGTTTAACCCTATGAGGTCTCCATCCCCGGTACTGAAACTCTTTTCCATACTTTCATATCC
>JBCCLI010000067.1:0-22250 GCA_039026975.1 Bacteroidota bacterium
ATCTATTTGTAGCAATAATTAGGGTTGCACACCTGGATTGATGTATATTTGTATAGCTGCATTTACAGCCAAATATATGATGAAAGTCATACGTGTTTTCCTCTCACTTTCAGCTCTGGCTTTTCTGGTTTCCTGCACTGACGATCCCTTTGATGATGCAGGATCGCAGTCAAGAATTTTCATTCATGTCATCAATGCATACGCGAACGCTGATGCTGTAGATATCTCCATCACTGCCTTTAATAATGAGCAGAAGATAGCCTCTAATTTATCTATAGGAAGCTCATGGCCCCAGAGTGGATATGCTTCCCTCCTAACAGACCCCAACGCGGTAGGGACAGACACCAGTTCTCAGGACGTAGGAGGGTTATTAATCCAGGTGGATGACCATAACACAGGGACTAGACTTATAGAACCTGAGTTTTTAGCCATGAGGCCTAATACCAGGTCTACACTTGTCTTATTAGATAGCGCAGGTTTACCTATACTTGTAAAAGCTTTTGACAGCTACTCTCAGATCTCTACTGAAGACCCTAATGTTAGATTTATGAACCTCAATAACTTCACAAGATCCGTTAGCCTAGTTCCAGATAATTCTGCCCCACGCATTAACTCCTTAAATTTTTTAAATTATTCCAGGTTTTTTCAATATCCTGAACAGCAGTATACCTTCTTCGTAGAAGATGACTTTACAGGTGAAGTCCTGGATACCATTCCTGATGTCATACTTGAACCAGGAAAACGTTATAATTTCTTTCTGACCCATAAGGAGGGTACTCCTTTGGCGGGTTTTGCCGTACTCAATTTAGAGGAGGACGAGTAGCCCGTCAAGAGCACGCTCCACCAACTAAATGAAACATGCGTTGTAGGAGGATAGTGCTCTCAGTCTGTTTCCTGGTATCACTCCAGGCCTTTTCACAGAATCTAGATACAAGACAGGCTTATTGGTTTAGTGTGTCCAGCTCATGGCTAGACCACGCTGACTTGAATTCGGCCTTATCCGGCCAGGAGTTTGAGCCTATAAAAGACCAGTATACCGGCCTGGGGATAGGATGGTCCAGGTTCGGAGACCATTGGGGCTTTGGCCTGAGCAGTAATCTGTACATGATGCGAAGGTCCGGATACCTGAATAATCAACCTTTGTTCAACCAGAAAGCCGTTAATTCCCAATATTATTCGCTAAATGGATTTGTGGCTTATGAGGTCTACCGGTCAGATGAAGGATGGTCATTTTACCCAAGACTCAACCTGGGAGGAGGGATCATCAGACTCAGAACTAAGGAGCTTACCACAGATTTCTTTGATGCTGTTACTAAAACAGGCCTTCAATATGGCCTGTCCCTTCATATAGATAAGCTGTCTATTCTCCCTGATGAAATAGATGAGAACGGCAGAGAAAAGCCTAATAAATTCTTTGTATTAGTAGGAGTATCCGTAGGCTATACGATAGCACCTGCATCAAGCTGGGAGGTGACGCCTTTCCCCTCTGAACAAACGGTATCTATGGCTCCTCAAGGATTTTATGTTAGCCTAAACTTAGGCATGGGAGAAAGAAGGTAGGTTCGCGGTTTCACCACTGTACATATCCTGTTTATCTGCATAATTAGTATTACCGGCTGCTCGTAGCTTCCCTAGGGAGCTCTCTCTACCCTTACTTAAACCTTTTCCCCAGCCATAACTCTCTACGTTCCAACCACAATCAGGGGTATGACACTTAGTCCCAATTTTTTTATGAAATGAGAAAATAACAGCCTCTACTGTACGGGGATGCTGAAGCTGATAGTAACGGTTTTATCCAGTATCCAGCTTTTCTTTCCTACCCCATAATCTACTCTGTTAATAGAAAACTCTCCCTTGAACACATTTTGGCTAAAAGTGAAAGGAATTTCTACCTCCTTAGTCGTTTCTTTTATCTGGAATCTTCCTTTCACTAAATAGCCATTAGCCGCCTTACTGATACCTGTAGAAGTGAAGGTAATGCGGGGGTATGTTTCTACATCAAAGTAGTCTTCTGCTCGTAGGTGCTTATCCCTGGTTTTATTACCTGTATCTATGGTATTTACGGCTACAGACAGGGAGATCTTACTACTACTCATATCAGCAGAGTTGAAGGAAATATTCCCCTTAAGGTCTGTCATCTTTCCATCCACAGTAAAGCCGGCATTTTTAATGGTAAATCCTATTTGGGCTTGATCAGAAAGGACTGTGTAATCATTTGTAGGCATAACTAGGAGGCTGAGTATTAATGCAAAGAAGACGTTCATAGAACAAGTATATTTAGGGTTGAAATGAAGATCTATACAGAGGATCTTTCTTTGTAAACCAGTGAGCGAGAAAAGACCCTTCCCTTTCTCGGGTAATTCTCCTACAAACATATACTTTTCTATCCTATGAAGCTTTATTTAGCGGGGAATAAACCCGCGGCTCCCCTTCAGCCTGACAAATCTTTTTAGTTACTTTGCCGCCATGAATAACTTACCTAAAAGATATACCATCACAGCCGCACTCCCCTACGCCAATGGGCCGCTCCATATTGGGCACATTGCCGGGGCCTACCTTCCGGCTGATATCTACGTCAGATACCTGAGGCTAAAAGGAAGAGAAGTTTTATTTGTCTGTGGAAGTGATGAACATGGAGCTGCCATTACCCTTAGGGCTAAAAAAGAACATACCACTCCTAAAGCCATAGTAGATAAGTACCATACTTCCATCAAAGAAACCTTTGGACGCTTTGGGATAGCCTTTGATATTTACCACAGAACCTCAGAACCTATCCATCACAAAACTTCCCAGGAATTTTTCACCATTCTTAATGATAAGGGAGAATTCATTCTTAAGGAAACAGAGCAGCTCTATGATCAGGAGTATAAGCAGTTTTTGGCAGACCGCTACGTAACGGGAACCTGCCCTGTCTGTGCTTTCCCCAAGGCCTATGGAGACCAATGTGAAAACTGTGGCTCTTCCCTGAATGCCACAGAACTAAAAGAACCCATCTCTACCTTAAGTGGAAAAACACCCGTACTTAAAAAAACCAAGCATTGGTACCTCCCTCTGGATAAGTATCAACCATGGCTAGAGGAGTGGCTATTGGAAGGAAAAAAAGGGCGGTGGAAAAATAACGTATACGGTCAATGCGCCTCCTGGTTAAAAGCAGGTTTACACCCTCGCTCCATGACGAGAGATCTGGATTGGGGCGTAGATGTGCCTCTGCCAGATGCTAAAGGGAAGAAAATGTATGTATGGTTGGATGCACCTATAGGATATATTTCTGCCACCAAGCAGTGGGCCTTAGACAACGGTAAAGACTGGAAGCTGTACTGGAAGAAACAGGAGAAGGAGGAAGATAATTCACGCTTGATTCACTTCATAGGGAAGGATAACATCGTCTTTCACTGCATTATCTTCCCTTCTATCCTAAATGCAGTGGAGAATTACATAGTTCCCTACAATGTCCCGGCTAATGAATTTCTAAACCTGGAAGGAGATAAGCTTTCCACCTCCAGAAACTGGGCGGTTTGGCTACATGAGTATCTGGATGACTTACCCGAAAAAGAAGATGTGCTTAGGTATGTGCTGGGAACCATTCTCCCGGAGAATAAAGACAGTGAATTTACCTGGAAAGACTATCAGGCCAAAAATAATAATGAGTTAGTCGCCATCCTTGGAAACTTAGTGAACCGAGTGATAGTCCTTACCCAAAAGTATTATCAGGGGATAGTTCCTTTAGTACCTGACTTACACGCTTTCTTAATTTCACTTGAGAATAATCCTACAGCTACTCATACAGAATATACGCTGGAGAAAGAAGTGTTTCTGCTCATTAAGGAACATATTCAGTCAGCTGAAAAGAACATAGAGTCTTTCAAGTTTAGGGAAGCGCTAACAGATGTTATTAACATAGCCAGAGAAGGGAATAAATATCTTACGGAGAAAGAGCCTTGGAAACTGTGGAAATCTGAGCCTGAAAAGGTGAAAGGGGTTATGTTTACCATCACACAGCTATTAGCTAAGCTAGGAGTAGTGGCACAGCCCTTTCTGCCCAGGACAGCCGAAAAGATTTTCGGGCTGTTGGGTATTCAAGATCAGTCTTGGATATGGGATGATGCCTACCAGAATGTATTAGTACCTGGAGAAAGCCAACTCTTCAATGAAGGGAAAGCTCCCCTTCTCTTTGAGAAAATAGATGATGATTTTATCGAACAACAAATAGGAAAATTGGGACAAAAAGAAGAAGACACAATCAAGGTAGAACCAGCTAAAGAGGAAATTACTTTTGATGATTTCCAAAAGATGGACATCCGCATAGGGACTATTCTGGAAGCAGAAAAGGTCCCCAAAACCAAAAAGTTGTTGCAATTCAAAGTAGACACGGGTCTTGATGTGAGAACCATTGTTTCTGGGGTGGCGGAGTTCTTTAAGCCGGAAGAAATGGTAGGAAAGCAGGTCCCTGTGCTAGTGAACCTCAAACCTCGCAAAATTAGGGGCGTAGAATCTCAGGGGATGCTCCTCTTCGCGGAAGATGGTGAAGGTGTCCTCCACTTGGTAAGCCCCAGTACGGAGCCTAATGCAGGTTCTTCTGTGAACTAGTAGATACTAACGTAAAGAGCAATACAGGGCGGAAGTTTTGCAGCCCTTTCTTTATAGATCAAATCAGCATCCCACCATTAAAATGGCGGGCTCATAATGAAAATGTAGTGGCCGCTTTTTATGCTAAGGCTCTCGAAGTTCAGCTGTCGAAAGGCTTGTAGGGCGGATACATCCACCCATACATAAAGCCCTATGCTTCTCCAAACGAAATAGAAATCATAAAGCCCGTAGGGCTTAAACCTGTATTAAGCCCCGTAGGACTGATACCTTTGTAGAAAAATAATAGTAACAGGAAAAACCCTGTAAGGGTGAAACCTAATTCAGCTTCAGGTGTCGCCTACATGAGGCTAATGCTACCATAATATTATCTGCCCAGATAGCGCTCCTACGGAGCTGTCTAGCTCTGACAGAAAGGCTGGGGTAAAAAATGTTTTACCCATACGAAAGCATACCTTCCCCACCAAACAACCTTCGCTACCCCAGTGAGCATGTAGCGAATGGCTCGCGGGTCAGCCGGGGTCTCACGAAACTCATGAAATCTACCCATGACACGAGATAACGGCTGACCCGAAATGGTTGAAGGGAAGTCTAGCAAGTACTATACGAGAAGCACTATCCAGTCAGAGGTCGGGAAAGTGCATGTATTATCCTCATAGCTTAAGATTATCCAAAAAATCCGCTGGGATCTCCACGGCAAACTTCTCCATAGAGACAAATCCGCTAACTCCTTCCATTCTCTCTTTCATCTCCAGCCAGTGCAGTTCTCCCTGCCTAAACTGGGCAGAATACCCTTTCTCTTCCATCCTATCCGCCAGATACTGCTGCTCTGGCTGGCCGGGCGTGGGGATGAGCCCCACCTTAGATAAGCCCAAGGCAGTATAGTCCATGAGGCTACTATAGCCGGAGCGAGAAATCACGTAAGTTGATGATAGGAGGAGCTGTTGGAAGTATTCAGTGGGGAGGTGGTTGATAATGGTCAGCTTTCCTTCTTCTCTCCTATGTGAAGGGCCGGGTTTTCCCTGTACTAGACAGACCGTTAGGTCGAGTCCTGAAAGGCTATGTATCAGCTCATTCTCCAGCACCCTGCGCTGGGGTTCCGGACCTGAGAGTACACAGATAATATCATAGCCCTTCTTTGGGGGTAGTTTTCCTGCCTGAAAGCGAGAAAGGGCACCTAAATAATGATACCGCTCAGGCATGGTGCTAGCATGAGACATCTTGCCAGCCAGGGAGCTTTCTCCTGGAAAATCAGGAATCCAGGTAGCATCAAACTTATTTAGATAACGGACATGGAGCTTATTCAACCACTTGCTAAAGAGGGTACTCTTCAATGGGATCTGTATCTGATGACAGAGAATGACTGAGTAGATGTCCTTACTCCATAATCCATACCTGTTATCTGAAATGACAGCTAAAAAGGAATGTTCTCGAAAAAGCTTTTGTAGGATCTTATGCTCTCGCCGAATAGTCCTCAAGATGGCAGGCACTTGTAGAAGAATTTTCCATACCTGACTCCTTCCTGCTGAATATTGAACCTTATATGAGGGTAATTGATGAAAGGCCAACTCGGGAAAATATTCTCTTAGTAATAGCAGAGAATCCCCAGCCCCTCCCAGGTGTACCTCTACCTGCTGGTCAAGGAGTTCTTGAATGATGGGAATACACCTGCTGGCATGTCCTAATCCCCAATCTAGCGGAGCTACCAGAACGCGTTTTTTCATATCAATCCATGATCCGCAAAGGAATAATAACCTTTGATGGAGATAATGATATGATCCAATACGTGAATATCAAAGAGTTTTCCTGCTGCCACCAGCTTACGGGTAGATTCATGGTCTGCTTTTGAAGGGGTCAGATTCCCAGAAGGGTGGTTGTGCGCTACGATCATAGCACTCGCCAGGTGATTGATAGCTTCCTTAAACACGATCTTAGGATCTATAACGGTAGCGCTCACGCCCCCTTGGAAGATCATCTTTTCTGCTTTGATCTCATTATTCCTGTTTAAGAATAACAGATAGAAAACCTCCTGATTAAGATCTTCTAGTTTAGGAGAGAGATAATTAGCTACAGACTCTGAACTACTGATTTTAATTCTTTCGGCTGCAGAAATCCCTTTTCTACGGGCCAACTCAAAGGCACTCACCAGAGTAACTGCTTTAGCCTTCCCTATCCCTTTAATTTTCATCAATTCTCTTACATCTGTTCTCGCCAGTTGGTGAAGGTTCCCTACCTCCTCTAATACCTTCCTGCCAAGGTCTATGGCAGATACTTCTCTGGTTCCAGTTCCAAAGAGTATCCCTAGCAGTTCTGCATCAGTGAGAGAAGAAATCCCCCTTTTAAGGAGCTTTTCGCGTGGTTTGTCTTCTTCTGCCCAGGAGGTGATAGGCAGACGGGTATAATAAGTCATGGGATATTCATGGATAATAAGAGCTCTAATAAGCTACTAAATTTTCATCAATTTCCAGAAAATATTACCCTTTATATTTTAAAAACAGAAAAAGCCCCCAGTGGGAGCTCTACCTATTTTTTTCTTTATACCTACGGAAATTCTTATAGGCTATTCACGTACTTAGTCAACTTCCCTTTCAGGTTAGATGCGTTATTTTTGTGAATGATATGGCTTTTGGCCACTCTGTCTATCATAGAGATTACGCCTGGCAGCATTTCTTCAGCCTCTTTTTTATCTGAGGTGGAACGGAGCTTTCTAACCATGTTACGCATGGTTACTTTCTTATATCTGTTTCTTAGTCTACGCGTCTCATTTTGTCTGATACGCTTTTTCGCCGATTTATGATTGGCCATTGTATACGAATCTTATGCTGAATGAATTGGACGACAAAAATACAACTTTCTTTCCTAAAAGCAAGCTGTTTGCCATTTAGGTAAGTAGAAAATCAGGGAGAATCCCCATTTAGAAAATCCTCAGTATCATGCACATAAAAGTGGGTTTGATTTCCAAGAAAACTGTCCCAATTTTATACATAATCTAACCCTCCCGAAAGGAGATAACGATGAATTTATGGCTTACATTTTGCTCGTTGAAGATGAAACTAATTTCGGGATAGTCCTCCAGGACTATCTGCAAATGCAAGGACACAAGGTAGACTTAACCAGGGATGGAGAAGAAGGACTGAAGCATTTTCATCAAAACGAATACGAATTATGCATTCTTGATGTTATGATGCCCAAGAAAGATGGGTTTAGCTTGGCACAAGAAATTAGAAAAAGTAATGACCAGATTCCCATCATCTTTCTGACAGCTCGCTCACTTAAGGAAGATGTCATTAAAGGATTTAAGATAGGGGCAGATGACTATATCACGAAACCTTTTGACTCCCAGGAATTGTTATTAAGAATAGAAGTCATTCTAAAACGGGTAAAAGGAAAGGAAAAGCAGAAGGTAGAAATCCCTGATGAATTCGACATCCTAGACTACCACTTTAACTTCAGACTTAACTCCTTAGAAAGGGGAGGCAAAACTGAAAAATTATCTCCTAAAGAAGCAGATCTCCTCAGGATGCTTTGTCTACATGAGAATGACCTTTTGTCAAGAGAAGAAGCCCTCAATACGCTTTGGGGGGATGATAACTACTTTAATGCCAGGAGCATGGATGTATTTATCAGTAAGCTTAGAAAGCGTTTTAAGGAAACCCCAGATATCAAAATCATTAATGTCCATGGAAAGGGGTTCCGGTTTATGGTTGAAAAAGCTACTGAATAGCGCTGCAAACACTTTTATGAAATTACTTACTACAGGCCTTTGCCTTTTGATGTGCTTTACAGCTATGATACATAGGGCAGAAGCAGGGATCTATACACTAAGCTGGAATAAGGGGCACACCCATACCTACCAAATCACGTTCAGAACGCCTCAAGCAGAAGGTGCCTTCACAGACGTGAAGCTAGCAGTATGGAGACCTGGGAGATATATCAGACAAGACTTTGCGGCTGGTGTATCCAAGTTTACAGCAAGTTCTCTAACTGGCAAAAAGCTGAAATGGGTAAAAGTGAATCCACATACCTGGCGAGTTTATCATTCTGAAGCAGGGGACCTACAGCTTTCTTACCAATACTATGCAAATAATGTAGATGCAGGTTCCAGCTACCTGTCTGATGGAGAAGCATACTTTAATCCCATTAATCTCTTCATGTATGTACAGGAATACATAGAAGATCCCGTCGTCCTGAAAGTCCCTAAACTTAATCCCAAATGGAAAATAGCCTCCGCCCTACCCTTCAATCAAGAGCTCAAACAGTTCCGGGCCAGTAGTTATCATGAATTAGTAGATAGCCCTACGGTCATGGCGGAGAACATAAAAACGCTAAAGTTTGAGCTGAGAGGGAAGACCTTTTTTCTACATTTTCAGGGGGAATTTATAGGAGGCCAGTCAGTAGAAAATAGCCTAAGACAGAATATCTCCGCCATCTGTGATGAGGCTGGAGAAATATTTGGAGAATTTCCCTTTGAAGAGTTTCACTTCATCTACCGTCTCATCCCCTATAACATTAGGCATGCGGTAGAACATGCTAATTCGGTTTCATTTGCCTTACCTTTTACGGTAACAGAAAGTCCGCAGAAAGCCTTATCAGGCATATGTGGGATCACTGCCCATGAATTTTGGCATGTGTGGAATGTGAAGCGCCTCAGACCGGAAGCCCTCTGGACTTATAAGTATGATGAACTTCCCTACACAGAACAGCACTGGTTCACTGAGGGGGTTACTAATTATTATGCTGATCTGCTCATGATTAGGGCAGGCCTAATAGACGAAGAGAATTTCCTAGGCAGAATGGCCAGAGTGATTTCTACCGTAGAAAACAGCTACCCTGCTACACAAATCTCTCCTGCTCAGTCCAGCTATGACAGTTGGTTGGATACTAGCCCCTACAAAGATCCCAAGGCAAGGATATCCTACTATACCCTCGGAAACAGGATGGGCCTATTACTGGACTTAGCCATTCAGAAAGAAACCAACGGTAATATGAGCCTGGACAGCCTCTTTGTGAGAATGTATCAGAAATACTACCTCTTAGATAAAGGGGTACCAGAGGGGGGGATTCAGGAAAGCCTGAAAGAACTCACAGGTAAAGACTGGGATGAATTCTTTCGAAAATATATCTATGGAACAGATAAATTCCCATATAAAAAGTACCTCTCCTGGATGGGCCTCCAATTAGACCGGTCAGAAACCCTTTCAGCAGGCCTAAATGCTATGGGTCTCCTAAATATTCAAGTATCTGGCCAAGGATGGATAGTAGGATCTGTGAGAACAGGTAGTGATGCCTACGAAGCTGGAATCAGTGATGGAACCCTCATCTTACAAGTAGAAGGGGCCAATGCCATTAGCCTGGAACCAGATGATGCGTATCCCTCTCTCAAAAAAGGGCAAAGAATCAGCTTAAAGGCTTTTTCTGATAACCAGATCAGGGAGATCAGCTTCCCATACCAGGGAAAAAATGTACCTGGCACCTATAAGCTCAGTCAAGACCTAAAAGGAAAGCCTGATAGTAGAAAAAGGAGATTTAAATGGCTAGGGATTACTGAAAACTAACAAGAAAAGCAGAAGCTTTATCCCAGCATACAGCTTATTCGTCTTCCTTTCATTGTCACTGGTCGATTGTCCTAACTTTCCCATGGACCCCTCCGTATACGTTAGCAGATGATAATTATAAAACCTATGTTATTCATTTTCGGATTACTAAATACATTAATTACGGTGGCATGGCTATTATTTACCATAGCTGTCCTAGTAACCATATGGAGAGACAAGACCACCACGGGAGGAACGAAAGCACTATGGACGTTAGCCGTTCTTGTATTCCCTATTTTAGGTCCTATAGCCTATTTATTCTTTGGAAAAAAAGGAAAGGTAGATAAGGTTACCATCTAATAGACAAAGAAAACTTATTCTGTTATATACAAACGACTAAGGGCCCCTTCAGCAGTGAGGTGGCTCTTTTCTGTATAGCTTTTTTCTATTTCTAAAAAGAAGTTGGCTTGGAAGGTACTTGTTATGATCTCCTTCCTGTCTGACAAGTTATGAAGATGAATGTTCACGTAAGAAGAGCAGGCTCATCCCCATCCAGTTCACTAGCTCATAGCCTTTCCCAGTCAAAAAAAGATAGGTATCCTCTTTCTGTATATCTGAGAAACGATTCATCTGGGATTCAATCACAACCAGTCTAGGCGAATACTTCTCGAAATCCAGGGAAAGGAGCACATCATGGTCAAATCCTTCTACGTCTATACTCAATAGGTCAATTTTCTGGTCTTTGAAAGGGCTTTCATCCAGAATGAGTGTCAGGGGTTTAGACTTAGTAGTTTTTTTAATGTACTGATATTTTTTCCCTCTTTTTCTTCTGTTCTCAGCAAAATCCTCATCCAGGGTAGTTGTTGGGGTATAAATACCATTAGACCAGTAAGTAATTTCTCCTTCTTCCTGACTTACTGCTAAACAGACATTATGATCTTTTTTCCTTACCCAGTTAAAGCCTTCAATTTTTATCGCATCAATATCCACGTTCACCCCCCTCCATCCTCTCTTGTATAAGCTGTAGGTATTATTATACTTAACGGGGTGAAAACAACCTACGTCAACAAAAAAGCCTTCCTTTTGCTTAGGCACAAATTTTGCGATGGAGACGTCTTCTGCCTGCTGACCATAATGATGAGACCTGGTTTTACTAAGAAAAATCTTTCGAAAAAGAAATAATTTTCGAAACACCCAATTATTAGCTAGCCAGTCGGGAAAATGCGAATGGTTTAAACTCATCTTTTTATAAACTTTCCCAAAAACCGAAATCTACCTATATTTTTTATCAATAAATAGTGCCTGAAGGCAGCTCGTCCCTTTTCACAAATAGCTAACTAGCCAGAGTAAGTTAGCATAGATCCATCCTTTGGTTCCTATGATAAACGTAAAAAGGGCATGCCCACATAGGCTGCCCTTTCTTGTATAAACCCTTTAATTTTTTCTTGAGAACTACTCTGTGATAATGATCTCAGCTTGCTGAAGATCTTGGTAGTCTGTGAGAACCTGACCATTTAAGGAGTAGGAGATATTTCTCCAGGAATGACCACATTCATCCACATCTAAAAAGAATTGTAGAGAAAGCGTATCCTGCCCGAAATCACCTTTTTTGAAGTAGTAATCATAACGGTAAGGAATCCCAAATAGCTTAATATCATTAGTAGCCCCGGTAGCCTGATTCACAAACGTTTCTGTAAACCTGAAGGGGCCAAATTTTCCATCCTCAAACCCGGGACGGATTAGCTCAAACTCTGGGAAGGGATTATCTCCTCCGGTGGGGTCCATGTAAACTACTACTGCAGATGGGTCATAGACGTTATTTAGGTAATTTACTCCTGAGGGAGAGACATATTCAACGGTGAAGAACTCATCTCCTATTTCTTCTGTAGGATTTGAGCTGCACTCTTCCTCACAAGAAGTGAGGGATAAAGCAGTAGCAAGGACGGTAAAGAGCAGAAAGGTAGAAAAATCATTCTTCAACATACCAATGAGCAGTTTGGCAGAACCTGGATAACATTATTTCCTGTACTATTCCTGAATATAAGTGTAATTTGCATCCCTATGGAAACCAATGTAATTGAACTTCCAAATGGGCTGTGTGTACTACACCGCTACGTGCCCTACACCAGAACGGTCCACTGTGGGTATGTTATTGATACCGGCAGTAGGGATGACTTACTGGAAGAGTCTGGTATGACTCATTTTATTGAGCACATGGTATTCAAAGGTACAGTCAAAAGGAAAACGTTCCACATACTAAATTATTTAGAATCTGTAGGAGGAGATTTAAATGCGTACACTACCAAGGAAAAGATCTGCTTGTACGCATCCATGGTTTCTGATTACTTTGAAAGAGCTACTGAACTCCTCACAGATATAGTATTTAACTCTACCTACCCGGAGAAAGAAATAGTGAAGGAAAAGCAGGTGATTTCAGAAGAAATCAGCATGTATCGCAATGCACCAGATGAGGCTATTTTTGAAGACTTTGATAAACTCATTTTTCCTAACCACAGTCTGGGGGCTCCCATCCTCGGAACGCGTCAGACCATACAGAGATTTAACCAGCATAATGTAGTAAGACACGTACGCCAAAATTTCACCCAGCATAGGATTGTTCTGTCCATTGTGGGAAATGTGAGCCTAAAAAGAGTTAAGAAAGCCGTAGATAAGTATTTGGCAGACATACACCTTCCTACCGCTGAGAGGGAAAGGGAAGCGCCTCCTTCCTTATCTGCCAAACAGCTAGACCACCCTATACAGACAGAGCAAGCACATGAAATTATAGGAGGAAGAGCTTTCGGGTTAAAACAGTCCTTTCATGTTCCCTTCATATTGCTTAATAATATGCTGGGAGGGCCAGGAATGAATTCCAGATTAAATCTGAATATTAGGGAAAAGCACGGCCTTACCTATTCCATCAACTCATTTTATTCTCCCTACCAGGATAGCGGCATCTGGGGGATATACTTTGCTTGTGAGCCTGGTAATCTACAGAGAATCAGAAAAATGGTGTATAAAGAGCTTAAGGAGCTAACTGATAAACCGCTTGGTCAAATTCGGTTAAATCAAGCTAAAAAACAGTTAATAGGTCAGTTTACCTTAGGGTATGAGAACCTGCTAAACCAGATGTTAGGCATGGCTAAAGATATGTTAGACTACCAGCGCATACAGTCATTCTCCTCATTTGTAGAAGAAATAGAGCTGATAAGCGCAGCACAACTGCAAGAAGTGGCTAAACGCCTATTTGTGGAAGAGGAACTCTCACGTTTGACTTATAAGCAGGTAGGCTAATGCTGGATGAACACATCAGAACGTATGTAGAGTCAGTCAGTTCTGCCGAACCGGACATACTTGCAGCCCTAAATAGAGAAACCCACTTAAAAGTTCTCTATCCACGTATGCTTTCAGGTCCCTACCAGGGTAGACTCCTTTCCTTTATTTCTCACATGATTCAGCCAAAAGCCATTCTGGAAATAGGCACTTTCACTGGCTATGGAAGCATCTGTCTGGCAGAAGGCTTAGCTGAAGGGGGCAAGCTAACTACCATAGAGCGAAATGCTGAACTGGAAACTATGATCAGAAAATGGCTGGCTAAAACCGGGAATACGGAAAAAGTAACCCTTCTCTTTGGACCTGCAAAAGAAGTGCTCCCCACGTTAACAGGTCCCTTTGACCTGGTGTTTATAGATGCAGATAAATACAACTACCTGGACTACTATGAAACCGTTTTCCCCATAGTCAGACAGGGAGGATTTATCTTAGCAGATAATGTGCTATGGGACGGAAAAGTAGCAGACCTAACCATTACAGATAAGGAAACCACAGGACTAAGGCAATTTAATGATGCCGTATCAAATGACGATAGGGTGGATACAGTGATGCTTCCTATCAGAGATGGATTAATGTTAGTCAGAAAGCGCTAATTTTTTACGTATCAAACAGTACGAAAAATCTATTTCTTAACCCACTGCCATTGAAAAATGTCAGGATTTTAAGTATCATTGATCTGCTAATACAGATCAGCTTAAATACCCCTCCCTAAACTCATGTGGTAATCGCCAAGATGAAAGTTTTTCTGAGCGCATGTCTATTCCTTGCTTTTTTGAGCACATACAGCTACGCTAAGGTGGTTCCCTCTACCGTAGAATATTGCGGTATGACCCTTCACCTCACAGAAAGCGCCAGAAGAGACATTCAGAAGCAGGTAAACACCATCCAGAAAAGCTCCCACTATTTTGAAAAAATGGTTCTCCGGGCAGAGGTATATATGCCCTTTATCCATGAAGCCTTTCAGGATGTAGGGGTACCCTTAGACTTAGCTTACATATCCATTCAGGAAAGCGGCTTAAAGCCACATGCTGTT
Organism: Bacteroidota bacterium; assembly: GCA_039026975.1. Lineage (GTDB taxonomy): Bacteria > Bacteroidota > Bacteroidia > J057 > J057 > JBCBKZ01. The sequence goes on from JBCCLI010000067.1 coordinate 14,485, forward strand.
TCCAAATCTAATGCGGTAGGATTCTGGCAGTTTAAGCGAGAAGCTGCCAAAGAATTTGGGCTTAGAATTAATGAATGGCTAGACGAGAGAAAACATATATATAAAGCTTCCTTTGCTGCTGCAGACTATTTTGCCAGCGCCAATGCTAATTACAAGAATTGGATTTACGCAGTTATAGCCTACTATGAAGGCCCCACAGGCTCCAAGTCTCACACTAATCCTGTATACTATGGCAAGTCCGTTATGCGGGTAGATGGGAACCTCCATTGGTATGCCATCAGAGCCATTGCTCATAAAATAGCCTATGAAGATGCTTTACAGCGCCCAGACAGAACCCGCCTAAAGCTACGGCCATTCATTTCTCAGAACGAGTCATCCGTGAGAAACCTGTATCAAGCACATGGGATTTCAGAAGAAACCTTCTTCACCTATAATCCCTGGTTAAAGCGGAGAACTGACCTTCCCTATGGCCAACGGTTCACCTATTATATTCCCACTTCTGCTAAAGTCCAGATGGTACATATACCTGATCCAGTAAAGCCATATCAACCTCCCAGGCTAAACGTCCCACTTTATAATAAAGACGCCAACACACAAGTAGTCCCTGAAACATTAACAGAAGAACCTGAAGAGAAAAAGCTAAGAGATACCGCTAAACCCCTCAGTCTAAAAGGGGCTTTCCCGGCAGGGAAAGGGGATGTCTTGCTTGCAGAGACCTACTCTACCAAGGAGAAATTCCATTTCCTTTTTTATGACGCTACCCAGCCTCAATATCCGCCAGCCAAACCTGCGAATATGTTGCTCACAGGCACTTATGTAGAGTTCTTTCTTGAAGCAGATCTACACTATGGTTCTTCCTATGTACAGTTCAAGGGAGATCAACTCCCTATCAAAATGGCTCAAAAGCACCAAATAGATCCTTTAGACTTCCTATCGTGGAACTCCCTATCTCCTCACCAGAAGCCTGATACAGGCTCCATCCTTTACCTAACCCCCTTAGATGAGGCAGAATTTCATATAGTAGCAAGAGGAGAGAATCTGGCAGGTATAGCCATCAGACATGGTCTGACAGTAGATGCGCTAAAACAGAGAAACAGAATGGCAGATCAGGAGGTCTCTGTGTTTATAGGAGAAAAACTGTACCTCAAGAAAAAGAAGCCCAAGAAGGAGAAGAAAATCATTCTTAAATCTACTAATCCCATATTTACGCCTAAGCCTACCATAATAACCTCAGATAATACCGCCGTTTACAGGGAACCGGTAAGTTCTGATACCCTAAAAGAGGCTGAAGCAGACACACTAGCCACCTCTACTACCCTAGTGGATGATGAGGTAAAACCAGACGTGTCCAGATGGGTAAGACATGTAGTGAAGAAAGGAGAAACCCTGTGGGATATTTCACAGAAGTATGATACTAAAGTGGAAATCATAAAAATGTCCAATAAGCTCGCCACAGATTCTATCAGCTCAGGCCAAATTTTAAGGATCTTTACTCAGGTGAAGGCTGAGTAGCCTTTCCTCTCCTTTTTTTCTTAATCTCAAATGGATTTCTAGGGGTAGTTGCTACAAAATCTTTTAGGTAGAATGGCTCAAAGGAAGCTACGTCCTCTACTATTCCCTGTGCATATGCATAGTGAATATATTCTCCCATGCTAGCGGCGGTAGAGAGAATTCCAGGAAGAAAGAGGGCGTGTTTATGTTTTCCTAAGACAGCTTCACATTTAGCCGCTCCATCTCCGATAAATATAAGCTTCCGATCTGATAACACTTTTTCAAAACTATTCTCTCCAATGATGGTGGCCTGTATATCCTGTTTTACCTGCATGCCACTATCTACCAGGCTACAGTAGACTTCCATTCTACGCGCATCTATCATGGGACATATCCAGGCATCTATCCTGGCAGCTACTTCTTTCACTTGATAGGCAAGCGCACTTAGGCTACTCATACTGATCAGGGGTAATCCTAATGCAAGACATAAGCCTTTAGCCGTGGATACCCCTACCCGTAACCCTGTGTAGGAGCCGGGCCCTTTACTCACAGCTACCGCCTGTAACTCGCCAGGAGAAAGTCCCATATCTCTCAGTAGCGTATGAACCATGGGGGTAAGCAAGCTCGCGTGAGACTTTGCTTTTTTATAATTGATCTCTCCTATGCGCTCACTTCCCGAAAACAAGGCTACAGACCCTATATCAGTTGCTGTTTCTATTCCCAGAAAGAATGGACCTGATGGTTTACGCTCTTTCATCCAGTAAAGCTAGGTAATTCTGGCAAGTATAACATCTGTTTTCATTTGTGTGTTGTGTACTAAGAGTAGAGATTTACAGACTTATGCATTTCCACTATTGGACATTACTGGCCCTAGCAGACTGGATGAGAAACCATCTATTAGGAAAACCCCTATTGGAAGCCTATTCTCAAAATAAGAATGAGCTCATTTTAGCGTGGGAGAATCACGTCCTTAGAGTCGGATGCCAAACCCCATTAACCTACCTGATTCCAGTACAAGAGTTTTCGAAGGCTCGGAGAAATGTAGTAGAACTCTTTGAAGAAATATACAAGCATAGCCTGTTAGACATACAGGTAGTTCCCTATGAACGGGTGCTTATCTTCTACTTTGAAGAAGACTATGAACTCATATTTAAGCTTCACGGAATAGCTGCTAATATCATTCTCCAGAAAGCAGGAACAGTCATTCACCTGTTTAACCAGGACAGAAAAGACGATCTCAATCTTAGCATTTCTCCAGGATACTTTCAGGAAGAAGCCCTGACGCCTACTGAGGAGCCTGGGACAGAACAAGAGGTATTAACCCAGCTACGTAGAGTTGCACCTGTATTTGAGAAGCAGTTTGCAGCTAGGGTATGGGAAGATATGCAGGAAGAAAAAACCTTTTCTCAGGCAGCTGCTGCCATCATAGAAGAGGCAAGTTCCGGTAGCTATTACCTACAGCAGGAAGCCACCAAAATTAAGTTTCTTATCATTAGACCAGCCGGTAATACCCCCTGTGTGAAATTGGAAGGAGTAGCCTCTGCCCTACAAGTATTCCTGAAAGCACACTACCAATTCAGTATTTACAGAAAACGATACCAACACCTGGAAAAAGAGATAGGTAAGCCCCTGAAGAAACTGAAAAAAGTGTACGCCTCCTACCAGCATAGTATTCACCAAATGGAAACCGAGAGGAGCCCGGAAGAGTTAGGCCACCTGCTCCTGGCTAATATTCATCAGATTCCACAAGGCAGTAAAAAAATCACAGTAGAGGACTATTTTCAAGGAGGGCAAGTGAGTATTAAGCTAAAAGAGGGTGTAAGCCCACAAGAGAATGCCCAGCGGTACTACGAGAAACACAAACAGAGAAAATCACGACTTTCCTACCTTAAGGATCAGCTAACGGACCTTCAAGATAAAATTCAGGAGGCAGAAGAAGACTGGAATACCTTCTCAGCCCTACCTAAACCCGTAGCCCTGAAACTTGGAGAAACAGGGTTTGATCAGCAGCAGATACGAAACATCAAAGCAGTCTTTAGAACTAAGGAAAAAGAACTGAAAGAAGAAGCTAACAGTAAGTATCCTTTCAGGGTGTTCAAAAGAAGCGGGTACGATATATTTGTAGGAAGAAATGCGAGAAATAATGATATACTCAGTTTCAAGTTTGCCCATAAAGAAGACCTTTGGCTACATGCTAAGGATGTGGCAGGCTCTCATGTAGTGATCAGAAAAAAGGGAGGGCAGAACGTACCACTTGCAGTATTGGAATATGCAGCTCAATTAGCCGCCTTTTATTCTAAGCGAAAGAATGATACACTGGTTCCAGTCCTGTATACCCCCAGGAAGTATGTGAGGAAAAGAAAAGGAGATCCCCCGGGCATGGTAGTAGTAAACCGGGAAGATGTCATTATGGTAGAACCTCTAAGAGAATAGAAAAAGGCCTGCTGGAACATACCAGACAGACCCTCCTAATAAGCGCACACATATAATTTGTTAGTTGGTCATCACCACCAGATACTTTGAGTTAGACCAGAAGGTACCAGGATCAAGTATCTCTATGCTTTGAACCATTTTATTTTCTTCTACCACTCTGTAAGATCCAGAGGGATGGTTGGTCAGGATTTCAGCTTTCTTCTGTGAAACCGGAATCAAGTCGATGTCTCTCAAGTCTACCTCTGTGAAGGCTCCGTCATCAAAGTCATCCTTCAGAACAGCGGTACGACCTATGCCTGCAACCCCTCCTTCTTTTTCCAATACATCATTCTCTCTTAATTCTTTAAAGCTACCTGTGATAAAGTAAACCGTATTTAAGGCTGTGGTCTGATCATTGATCATTTCTTCCTGCTCTCCTAAACGGGCAGTCTGATCATCAATAGTAGCTACCAAGCTATCATTAGATGTAGACAACACAGCAATTCTTCCATTTAAGGCTTCTATCTCAAAGTCCTGCGAAGCTAACTGCTGTTTAAGGGTAGTGATCTCTCCATCTTTAGCTGTTACTTGATTATTCAGCTTACTGACCATGGCCTTGAACTGGTTGAGCTTCATGTTAGAGCCACTAAGTCTTTTATTCAGGTTATCTATCTTCTCTTTATTTTGCGCTAACAGTTCATTGATTACCTGAATATCTTCTATGATCATATCCTTGCCAGTGCGTTGCATTTCAGGATCATCTGTTCTCATGGCAATAATCTGCTCACGTTCCTTAATCTCCGATAGATTATTGTCAATTTCATTGAATGTGGCCAAGAAGTCATTTAATACTGAGTCCTGGCGTGTAGTGGTTTCTTTTAGAGCCTTATTTTCTGCCTCTAGCTGTTCCAACTTTTTCTGATTACAGCTGAACATGCTAAAACTGAGGGCTACTACTAAGGCTATCAAACTAATTCTTCTCATACAAATTGTGTTAGTGCATTTTAGTGTCTAAAAACCAAAGGATATACCATTAAAATTACTTGCTGACAATCAGCGAGTTACATTTTTTACCTCTGCATATTTTCTCTCATTTTGAGAATGTCATTTTCAATATGAGAATATGAGTGGGGAGCGTATGGTGCGCAAAGGAAATTTAGTATCCTGCTGTCAATAAATTACTAATAACCCTAACAAGTGCACGTGTACGAAAGATTACAGGCCATCCTATCCCTAATATGAGCTGCTATTCATTACTCATATGGCTTAAAAGCCACTTAAGCATTGAAATTCTCCTGATAAAAGTACTTGTTCAAAAAGATTAGCTGAAAGAGAATCCCCCTAATGAGCCCCATATACTATTCTTCAGCACTACTAGACAGATATTCTTTCTCACCATACCCATACCTTAATAGGAAAGGTACTACAATACGTATATATTTCGAAAAACAGGATTACCGTACCTATGTTAAGGGCTCTCAGGAACATGATACTCCTGGCTTCTTTTTGCCCTGTGTGGTTTGCCTTTACCCAGGCTCCCCATGGCAATGAATGGATACAGGCGGGGATACAGTCCCCTTGGACCAAAATGTGGGTCTCCAATAATGGGGTGCACAGGGTTTACTACTATGATCTTCTTTCCCAGCATGACCTATATTCCTCCCTCTCCCATACGGGCCTGAAAGTTTTCCACCGCGGCCAAGAGATACCTATTTATGTTAAACCCTCTTTAACTGGGTGGGAATATATTGAGTTCATAGGGAAGATTAATGACGGAGGGGATGACAAATCGCTGTATGAAAGCCCTGCCACCTTCCCACAAGCAAACCCACTTATAAGTCTCTTTACTGACCAGGCCGCCTACTACCTAAGTTGGTCAAAAGTTCCAGGTAAACGATATGTTACCTTTAATGATCCTGTCTACACAGGAAAACAATCCCTCCCTTATGTCTACATCTCCCAGGAGGCAGAGCCAGATTACAGTACTTATGTAGCAGGAGGTGGTGGCCCTTTCAGCACCACCTACAGCCTAAACAGCCAGTATGTTACCGGTGAAGGCTATCACATTGGTAGCTTTGTAAGAAAAAAGCCTTTAGAAATCACCCTCAATTTATCCGGCATTTATCCATTAAGCGAGGAAGACCTATACCTGGAGTTTGGAACTTTTGGTGCTTCCCAAACTCCGCATATCCTAAGGGTAGAAAGTATTTTCCCTGACAGTATCAGAATTTTAGATACACTTTGGCAGCAGCATGATATATACCATACCACCTTTACCAAGAAGATTAAAGAACAAACCAGCTTATCACATACCTATAGGTTTGAAGCCTTCAATCAGCCCAATGATGAGCAGAGCCTAAGATGGTTCAAAGTACATTACCCTCGTTTGCTTAGTATTGGAGATGTGGGCAGGATACCTATTTCCAGATGGGATCATGATACAGCCTCCTACTTGGAGATCCAAAACTTTGGCCCTTCTCAAGAAATTCATGCTTTCCTTGACCAGGAGCCTGTAATGGCTGTAGGCTCAGTACAGGGAAATGTAGGTAGAATTAATCTGCCAGGAACGCCAAATACTCAGGCAGTTTGGCTAGCAGGTAGTCATGGCGTATATAGGCCCATTCTCACTGAGCCTGACTTTACTAGCCTCTGTGCTGAAGAGAGAGCAGCTGATGTACTTATTATTACTCATCCATCTTTGGAATCGTCCGCCGCCTCTTACCAGCATTACAGAGAGCAGCAAGGATATTCTACCCTTCTGGCTACCACTAATGAAATATATGATGAGTTCGGGTATGGAAGCAGGACCCCTCAGGCCATAAAAAGATTTTGTGCCTGCGTAAACGCTACCTGGGAATCCCCACCTACGCATCTTATCCTTTGGGGAAAAGCCTATCAGGAAGGAAGAGACCACCCTATGGATAAGGTTCCCACCTATGGTTTTCCTGCCAGTGATTGGCTATATGTAATGGAAGATAATGCTACGCCTCCTTTTATGGGTGTAGGCAGAGTTCCCATTAGCAATAACCAGGAAGGACTTGTATACCTGGATAAAATTCAGGCCTATGAAAGCCAGGAAGAAAATGACAGGATGAAGAAAGGGCTACTATTAGGTGGGGGGATTTCTGACCAGGAGAGAACCCAAATAGGAGAGGCGCTAGACAGATATGCTACCTACTTTACGCCTGATCCCTGGGATGCCAGGCCCTACTTCCTGAGAAGTGGGACAGCAGCTTCTGATACTTCCTATCATCAAACCATTTCTGAAGGCTTGGGATGGATACATTTTATGGGCCACCCCCTACAGAACGCAGAAGATATAGCCCTCTATAACGCATCAGCTTACACCAATACCGCTCATTTTCCATTTATACTCGCCATGGGAGATGAAGGGGGGAACTTTACCTCAAATACCAGTTTTGGGGAAGAGTGGATTTTTGAAGCAAGAAAGGGAGCCATAGCATATTTAGGATCTTCTGGCGCAGGATTTCTTACCCAACAAGAAACCTATGCAAACCATCTTTATGAGAACCTATTTTTCCAACAGAATGGGGAATCTATAGGAATTATTCTCCAGGAAACTGTTAAAAGTATGCTTCAGTCAAATAGCATTTTATCCTACAGAAACCAGGCCGTCCAATTTAACCTACTGGGAGATCCTCTCCTCACCTTGCCCGTAGCACCCGAAATTACAACAGATGTATTACCACAGGAAGAAGAACTATACTATACCCATGTTTTCCCTAATCCGGCTAAGGATCAATTTACTCTTACCTACCAACTACCAAATGGCGCAAAGGAGCTACATCTAAGACTCATAAATATGGTAGGGCAGGAGGTTTCCAGGATAACCATTAGCGGAA
>JBCCLI010000068.1:0-22013 GCA_039026975.1 Bacteroidota bacterium
ATACCATGGACCCATTTCTAATTTCATAAGAATTCAAGTTGATTAGGAAGCTTTCCTCTTCTGTAGAAGTAGCTTCTTCTGATTCTTCCTCTGTACTTTCCTTCACTATGTCATAGTTGGCCATTCCGTCTTTAAGGACTAAAATGTTTAGGTGAGGATCATCCACTACTACCTTTTTTAGGCTGATAGGCCCACCCTTGATCACACTCATTAAGTCTACTGCCAGGGAGAAGGAAGAAGCAGACAACAGGGTATCCCCCTCAAATACCTCCTTACCTATGACTTGTAGGTTAGTAAGTGAAATTTCTGCATTGGGAAATCGCTTGATGAAAGAAAGGCCAATGTCATCCACCTCGACAGTCGCATTGATGGATTCATCTATTTGCTCCTGAACCAGCGCTTTTATCTGATCCTTAAATAAAAAAGGAAGGGTGATCAGTAACACTATCACAATCCCTATGAGGAGGCCAAATACCTGAAGAAAACGCTTCATGTATGATATTTTTATGGTAACTGGGGAGAATAGGACATTCTCTTGAATAAACCGAATGTATGTAAATAGATCTACAACAAGATATCTACTTGTACGAAATTTAGATAGAAGAAGAGGGAAAAAGTCTCTTTCTTTATTAATGAAGTAAAACAAAGAATACTAACCAGGTAAGGAATAGTACCGGGAGTAGGTATAGCAAGCTGTACTTTATAATGTATCCGAAGAAGGTGGGCATTTTCACTCCTCTCTCTTCTGCAATGGATTTTACCATGAAGTTAGGTCCATTTCCAATGTAAGTCATGGCCCCAAAGAACACCGCTGCTACGGAAATAGCCTTGAGGTAGTCCTTAGTTTCTATATTCACTGTACCTGCGGCAAAGGCCTTTACATCTGCCATATTAGCTACGCTCAGGTCAAACTTAGCTAGGGAGGCAGATAGGAAGTTCACATAGGTAGGTGCATTATCCAGAAAACCGGAAAGTCCTCCCGTAATCCAGTACATGCTATCTACTGTAAAAAAATCTTTTCCTGCATCACTAGAAGCAAAGTTTCCTATAAGGGTAAGTGCAGGCATCATGGTAAAGAAAATACCTATAAACAGGAACACCACTTCATTTATAGGGGCAAAACTGAACTCATTTCCTCTTAAGGCACTTTTATCAGCCAGGTAGAAACTGGCAGCTCCGGCACTTAGCTGGATGATTTCTCTCAGGTAGGAATACTCACTCCCATCAAAATGGATAGCAGGTACCCAGTCAATGATATTAGGGTCCAGGAAAACAGCCCCCACGATAATACCGAGCCAGATGAAGTTTTTAGTCCCTCTGAGAACTATCTTATTAGAATAGACAGTTTCTACATGATCCAGGTCTTTCTTATTTCTGGAATCTATGAAGTAGAACATGATAGAGAGAAGAGTGAGTGCAAATGCCCACTCAGGAATGACATGTATGAACGTCCACTCAAAGGGAACCCCTCTCAGGAAGCCTAAAAATAAGGGTGGATCACCAATAGGCGTCAGAGAGCCTCCTACATTAGAGACCATAAAAATGAAGAAAATAATATGGTATGGCTGTAGCCTGTCTCTGTTTAACCTGATAAAAGGTCTAATTAACAGCATGGAAGCACCCGTAGTGCCAATAACATTAGAAATGATGGATCCCCCTATCAGTAAAATAAGGTTTACCAGCGGAGTTCCTTCCCTGTCTATCTGTATCAAGATCCCCCCTGAAGCAACATACAAAGGACCCAACAGGGCAATAAATGCAGCATACTCTGCCAGAGAATGGGCAGGAGTGTGATAATCATGCAGGAAGAAAAGATAATAGATCAGGGTAATAAGCCCTAAGGAAGGTGCTATAATCTTATAGTTATGATGCCAGAACTCCTCAAAAAAAACAGGACCAGTAGCTATAAGAACCAATAGGAGAATAAAAGGGATCACTGACCAGGTAGCAGGCATATGGTCGCTGTGCTCACCATGATGGGCTTCCTCTGATTCATGGGGACCAGGGGTATTAGTGTGATCTTCCGAATGTATTTCTTCTGTGGTAGGATGATCTAATGTATCCTCTTTGTCCGGTGTATGCTGGGCAGAAAGCGTACATACAAACAGGGAGATGATCAATAAAATCAGTACCTTCTTACCGGTGTGCTTTTTCATAAAGAATCAACCGACTTTCAAATAAATCAGTTCGTACTAAACTTGCAAGTTTATTCCCATCTTACTAATGGTGGGCTTTGAACTTTAACAGATTATTAATTTATGAAGTTGGGTATGTGGAAAGATTTTCTCTCCCTTTTTGTGTCTACCAGCTGTTATGGCTGTGAGAGAGAGCTTACTACGCAAGAAAACTGCATCTGTCTTAACTGCTATTCCCAGATAGAGAGAACTTACTTTGAAGCTACTCCGCTTGAGAATGAATTATATATGAGGGTAGCGGGAAGAGTTCCTTTAGAAGGGGCCACAAGTTTATTCTATTATGACAAAAAAGGTAGGCTACAGCGGCTCATCCAGGAACTAAAATATAAGGATGCTCCTCAGCTTGGGATAGCTATGGGCGAGTATATGGCAGCCCAATTAAAAACCAGTCCCATACTTAGGGGGCTGGAAGGGATAGTACCTGTCCCCCTACATTGGAGGAGAAAGATTCAGCGGGGATATAATCAGGCTGAACGCATAGCTAAAGGAATGGGAGATCAACTGGGAATTCCTGTTATTGAACACAAATTAGTCAGAGTGGGCGGTACGGCTACCCAAACTGCTAAACAGAAGGGAGAAAGATTCTCTAACGTGGCTAACAGATTCAAGCTGAAAGAAGACCTCCCACAACGAATCCTATTAGTAGATGACATCATTACTACTGGCAGTACCATAGAAGCCTGCGCAAGAAGTATTCTTGCACATCAGCCCTCAGCAGAGATCAGGATAGCCAGTATAGGCATGGCCAGAAAACACATATAGCCGACCCAGGGCCGGCATATACGTGCAAGTGTATAGGTATCGCCATTTATTCTTGTTTGTCCATATGAGTGATAGTCCCTTTTCTATACAAGGGTTCCATTACCTCTGGAGCGCCTAAAAACTCAATGGTGGAATTATCATTATCAGCTATGATCAGTCTGTCAGAGACATGTAAGGTGGAATGGAAATTTTTAGTCTGCATAACCACTGCTTCTCCCACAGCCAGGCCTGAGGCGTAAAGGTGTTGTTCTCCTCTGCCGTTCAGGTTTAAAAGTTTTACATCCCCCTCTAAGGTTACCACTTTTCTCCCCCTTACATTCAGGTAAAGGGCTTCACTTTGAAGAGATACATTCACTTCTCCATCTCCATCCAGGGCTAGCCAGTTAGTCTGGAAACCCTCCTTACTACTAATATTTCCCCAGCCTACAAGTGCTAACTGCAATTCAGGTGGTGCCGCTATGTGGAGATTCAGGACGTTAAAGCTGTCCACATCGGTTTTGCGATCAATTTTCAAGATGTCATCTTCCATGAAGAAGGAGAGGTTATCTAGTAAGGTCTCATCCGCCTCCATCTTTATCCCAAGAGATTCTGCATTAGAGAGTTTGATATTATAAGGCCCTTGTACCCTAATTCTCTTCACGTTTTGGAAGGTATCCACCACAAACTCCTGGCTACTAATCACATTATTCCCTACACTCATGGCCACGCTACCTTCATCTATATTAGCTCTAATGGCTAGCATGATGGAGGCTCCAAACAGCCAACCGAAGGTAAGTGCTCCAATAAGAAGTTTACTGCTTGTTTTCATGGTGATAGGTATGATAAAAGGTTTGAAGATCCTCAAGACTTAGGCCAATAAGGTCCATGGTTTTGAATAAGAAAGGGAGGTATTGGTCAACGAAATCAGACTTTCTGATTTCTCTGGTTTTTTCAAGGGCATCCTCCGCTACAAAGTAGCCTATCCCCCTTTTGTTGAAAATGATACCCTGTTCCTGTAAGAATGAATATGTTCTCATGACTGTATTAGGGTTTACTTGAATATTAGTTGCCAGTTCTCTCACGGAGAGGATTTTCTCTCCGGCTTTCCAGCGAGTAGCCAAAATGTTCTCGCATATATAATCCGCAATCTGTATGTAGATGGCTTGTTTCTGTTTGAATTCCATGTTATGCCTCCTGTTCTTTAAGTCTAAAAAAGCCTGTTATCCATAAGAAAACCGGACCTATAAGCAAGCCTATGTCAGCCAAATCCCCATCGAAGAAGTCTTCCATGCGCTGCTTAAAAGCCTCATTAGGTTCCGGGATATCTGCGTTTCCCCAATCTATATATTCCCAAAAGACTATTTTCATGGTTAGGCCCATTAGAAACATGAAGCCTACAAAGACACCAAAGCCGCTAGCAATAGTTTTGATTACTGGATTCTTGTGATAGATGAGTCCCCCAAGCAAGAAAAGGGCATTTAAACTCAGGTAAATTCTAAACGCATTCCATGCTAATCGTGAAAAAGGGCTAAAGGGAACAAAAAGCTGCTTGCCTACAAATGCAAGCGTAATAGCATCTGCTACAGTAGACAGAATAGCGTATAGGATCAAGGAGAATAAGGTATATCCTATCCCAGTAATTAAGACTCCACTAATGTACTTTTCCAGAGTAGTAGCAGGAAGTAAGAGATAAACGTGTCCTTTATCCTTTAACAGTTGGTCAGCAAAGAATTTTCCTGATACTATAGCCCCTCCTATACCCAGAAATAATTGAAAGAACGTCTGGTGGAAGTAATTGGTGGAATTCTCAGAATTGTTGATCAGGCCTTCATTGATATTGGATAAATAACTGAGAATAAAGGCTATACTTATGACAGCTGCAGTTATCAGGAACGGTTTCCGTTTAAGTATGATTTCTCGCTTAGTGAGTAACCATAATCTATTGAATGAAAAGCTTTGTTTATTCATAGGGTTAGGCTTTTGAGAAAATTTCACTGAAGGCATGTTCATTGGACATGACGGCATTAAAGAGTACCTCAAGATCCACTTCCGTTCCCATGTTACTGCCTGTATTTTTGCTTACCACAGAGTAGCCACCAGGGAGACGTTCATAGTGGATGACTTCAGGGGTATTTTCTACCTGTGAGTCCAGGGAGAAATACAACCTCGACATGATGCTTTCCATGCTTTGGTGGAAAATGACTTTTCCACTATCAAGGATGATGACAGGATCTATGAGGTTAGCTATATCTCTTACTTGATGGGTAGAAATAAAGAAAGTTCTCTCAGGGCTGATGGAGTTGGCCAGAACCCTCCTCAGCTGCCCTTTAGAAGGGATGTCAAGCCCATTAGTAGGTTCATCTAAGATGAGTAGCCTGGAATTACTGGCTAATCCAAAACTCAACATCACTTTCTTTTTCTGCCCAAAAGACATCTTATCCATATTCTGACCTGTAGGAATGTAAAATTCAGTCAGATAATTGGAAAACTGGTCAGAATCAAATTTTGGATAGAAGGGAGCATAAGCCCTGATAAACTGCTCAATACTTAGGGCTGGTGCGGCAAACTCCTCAGGTATGTAAAAGACGTCTTGTAAAAAGTCTACCTGTCTTTTACCTGGATGAGCACTCAGCACTTCTATTTCTCCTTCCTTAGGCATGAGAAGGCCAGTGATGAGCTTTAGAAGTGTGGTTTTCCCTGCACCATTTTTCCCTAGGAGGCCATAAATATTACCCTCCGGGGCCTTCAACATCAGCTGCTCAAAAAGCTTCTGCTTTTTTTTGTAGCCGAATGATAGTTGATGGATGCGTATCATATGTCTGGTATTTTATTGTACTATTTATCTAGTACACTACAACAATAAGCTAATTCGGCTTCTCAAACAAATTTTTAAGGAGTGAATCTGGAAAATAGAGGAGTGAATAGAGTAGGAGGGAAAATGGACCTTCACGCTAAAGGATGCGTTCCTTTTTACTTGAGAAATTGGATATGAGATAGAATAAGTATTCTTGAAGGAGCATTCTTAGAACCTTCTCTATTAACACCTAGGAGTGGTTCCACATCTGCCTATTTGTGGCTATTTGTCAGCTGAGCCCATGTAAGGCATTTTACCCCTGATGGGTGATAATCTGTAGTGTACACATATTAGCCACGGGTTCTCACCCAGCTAGCAGAATGGATGAAGCTACCTACAGGTCTATTACCAGCTTATCCCCTGTACACCTGGAGACGCATAGGCACATTTTGGTGCTTTCTATCTTTTCCTCCTCGCTTAATACAGCATCTCTATGGTCTATATCTCCTTCCAGGACCTTGTGGATACAAGTACCACAGGTTCCTTGAAGACAAGAATAGTCTACCTTGATGTTATGATAAAGAAGGCTATCTATGATAGTAGCATCCTCAGGGACTGTCAGGGATTTCCCACTTTTATTAAGGATAAGCTCAAATTCTTTAGGCGGGTGCAAGGATGCCGTATCAGCTACAAAGGCTTCTATCTTAATCTGTTCAGGATTCCATCCTGTCCCTAAGGCAGTATCCTTGATCCATCTGTTAAAGCCTGCTGGGCCGCATACATATAGGAGGGTGTGAGAATCCGGAGCAGCTAGTATGCTAGCAGCATCTAAGGAAGACTTTCCTCCCTTATCCAGATGGATTTCTACATTAGGGGCAAAGGACCAATTAGTAAGTTCATACTGGAAAGGAATCTCTTCTACCTGTTTGGCGCATATGTGAAATTCAAAGTGTTTATCTATCTCCGTCAGTCTGTGAGCCATAGAGAGTAGAGGTGTGATACCTATACCGCCAGAAATCAGCAGATACTTTTGGACATTCTCATACAGGAGAAAGTTGTTTCTAGGGGGAGAAAGGGTGAGTACATCTCCCTCAGTTATCTGTTCATGCATTTCCTGGGAACCTCCTTTCCCTTTAGGCTCATATTTTACCGCTATTTGATACCTGTTTTTGTCAAAAGGCGGATTTAACAAGGAATAAGATCTTCTCTTTCCGCTGGGAAGATGTACGTTAATATGTGATCCCGCACTGAAAGGAGGTAGCTCCGCTGCCTCCAACACAAAGCTCTTGACTCCCTTAGCCACTTCAGTAATGGAAGAGACTCGTACTTGGAGGTTCTTTTCTTCTTGGGTGATTCCCTTCCTGAAGAGGCGTTCCTTGAAACCAGCATCAGGCCTAGACAGTATCTCTTTCACCGGGATGTGTTTGGTGCTGAAAACGCCATTAGCTAGGTGCCAAACCTTGTGGTACTTAAACCATGGGATATGCGGAAGAAAATGGTGCATAGCGTGGAAATCCTGGCCCCAAAAAGACTTCAGATATAGCTTATTGGAAGTCAGGTTGTAGGTAGACTGGAAGGGGAAGTCATGCCAGTGCATACCCTCGGGGTGGGGAGTATGTGCAAAAGCCCAAGACGTATAGCCTATTGCCAAACGGTTAGGGAGATAAAACCATAGCATATACTCAAACCAGTAGGGGCTTAGGAACCAGGCTAGATGGAAAAAAATATTCCCAAAGATCATACTAAGTACATTAATCCGAGTCTTTACAGGCGTCCTTTTCCAGGCTTTAAAAAATAGCCAGTATACCCATAATAGATCTGTGAATAGGAGCACTATATACCCAAATGGAAAATACTTAGTGGGGATCCCTACCATGCCTTCATCCGGATCCAGGTCTTTATCTCCTACATACCTATGATGTGCCAAATGGAGGTATCTATAACCTGCTGCATTAGAGAGGGGAAAAAGGAGGTTACCTGATATAGTTCCCAGCAGATCATTCAAAAGCTTATTGGAAGAAACAGCCCTGTGAGTGGCGTCATGTAGGGGGGTGAAAGAAGTGTAAAATCCAAAAACCATGATAGGATAGGCGATCCAAAGACTCATCCCATAGCTAAGGTGCAGGTATAAGCTCCCAAATACACAGAGGTAGGAGAATACAATTAGGGCCACTTGAGGAATGGAAAGTAAGGGAACGTAGGAAACTTTTTTGTAGTCAGGGTCATTCACTACTTGATTAATGACCTCTCTTACTACAGGACTGTGGGATGTAATACTCATAAGGATAGCCTTAGTAGTCCAATTGAAATTATTCCTAAAGGTAAGTAAGGGATACTGAAAATTTTAAACGCTAACGTTCAAAAGGGAATGCTAGGTAGTATAATTCATCCGCTGCAGAAGGGTAACCACTTCTTCTATGTATGCTTTTAGCCAGTCTTCAGTAAAGGTTTCTTGGGTGATCTTCAAGAGGAAGTTCTCCGAGATAAAGTGCAGAAAGGTGCGAGCCAGTCCTTTTTTCTGTTCCAGGCCAAGAAACTGTATCCACGTATCCATGACGGCCTCTTCAAACATCCTAAATACCTGTTCGAAGCAGACTTTATAAGTAGGGTTCTCCCTATTAAATCGTAGTTGTTGATGGAAGAATATATCAGTTTTATAGGCTAGAAATACCTTTATAAGGCCAGGTAAAATGGTTTCACACGCCCCTACTTCCTGAGCGAACGCCCTGGTTCTCTCTAAATGATAAGCTAATAACTCTGACTCAAATACCTCCAAATCTCCAAAATAATGGTAGAAAGAGGATTTGTTTTTCTGGATAGCCCTGGAAATGGACTCTACAGTCAAGCTACTAACTCCCTCTTCAGACACCTTGCGGTATCCTTCCACTATCCATTCCAGTTTCTTCTTTCCTTTCAAGGGGGGAGAATTAGTCTATTCCCTAAGCTAGGAATTAATGCTGAATGATGAGTGGAGAATATAGAATGATTGAGTGTTGAATAGTGAGGTGTGTAATACCTTTTTCTGCTAAGCTTACACTTATGCTTAAACTTAAACTTAGAAACCCACCTCTTCCTTCTCCCAATAGGAAGAATTTCCCTACTAGGCCATAAAAATACATGCTAATGTAGGGGTGGATTTATCCGCCCTTTGAAGCGTACGGCAGCTGAAGTAGTCGATCCATTACATATCGTAGAGACACAATTCATTGTGGCTCTACAGGAGTAACATTAGGAAATCACACTTCCCCAATGTTTTGCAAAAAAGAAGCTAGAAAACCCTTCCGCCTCTACCCCTTTACCCTTGAAAGTGCAACAACCCCGCGATCCTAATTGTAAGAGGATAGCAGGGCATCCATCTTTAAACTTGAGCGCAGGGGTTCTATAGCTAATATTTTTCCTTTTTAGTAGGTTTGAAAAGGATGTTTACCATAATCAGCTGTAGTTCCTGTAGCTCTACAGCAAAACCTATAATCATAAATCCTCTTACCTTTATACCATGATTAAGGCTAAGTACACTCCCCTTAGCTTTTGGTGGTGGAAGCAGTTCAGCCATTGGGGACCAAGAATATATTTTAAAGACTTCCGGGTAAAAGGACTGGAGAACTTACCAGAGAATCTCCATGAATATGCTATGCTCATGATAGGGAATCATATGACTATGTGGGATCCTTTCTGGGTTATAGATATGTGTCATAAGTATTTCCATAAACGCTTTCATGCCATGATGCTGGAAAAGGAGTTAGCTAAGCGTATGCTACTCAGAACGGGAGGGGCTTACTCCATTAACCCTGGGAACAGATCTATGGTGGAATCCATTACCTATACTTTGGACCTATTGAAAAATCCCCAAAATCTGGTGCTGTACTTTCCGCAGGGGAGGCTATTCTCACAATATGAGCCTGAGATGGTCTTTCAGCCCGGTATAGAAAAGGTGCTGAACAGATTAGAGAAACCTGTCCATATCTGCTTTTTCGTTTCTATGATAGACTACCTCTCAGACTTTAAGCCCACGCTGACCATTTACTTACAATCTGTTCCTCTGGAAAAGGTAAAAACTACCGCTGAACTACAAACAGCCTTTCAGCAGCATTATGATCAGGTACTAGCTACCCAAAAGGCCGAGGCGGATGCGTTGCATGGACTAACTTAACCCTAAACTTACTCCCAGGCTATCCCTAAATCTGCTAAAGGGAGATGTTGAATCATTCCATTTCTCACGAAGATAAAAGTATTATCAGGCGTAATGGTAGCCCCCCATCCGTAGGAGAGCGGGAGTCTTTTTTGGCGTTCCCACCGGCCGTCAGCCTTCTCATAGTAATACATCCCAACTTCTCCTCTTTCAGGGAACTGCTGTTGGCTATAATACTGGCTGATGATGAGCTTTTCCTTTCCAGGATGTAGGAAGGCATCAAAACTATCACCATCTGCTAGGCTTACCTCATCACTTAACCAGCGGGGGGTACCATAGCTTCCATCTTGAGAGGCCTCCGCGTAATAGATCCCTATTTTAGGTTCCCTAGCAAAGAAGTAGAGGCTCCCATCTTTCATAATCTGGAAGTATCCTGCATAAATACCCTCAAAAGCGGTGATTTCTACAGCTGCGCCCCAGCTATCATCTTCCTTATCTACATAGTAAGCCCTACGAATTTCTACCTCATCAGCAGTCGTATATACTATGCGCGTACCCTCAGGAGAAATAGCCAAGTTATAGACGGTATCCGCAAAGGGAAGCCGTTCTGGAATCCATTCTCCGTCTATCTTCTCTGCTATGTAGGGAACCTTCTTGCCCCATACTACATATCGGGCGAAGACCATATAGTTGCCCGTCTCAGTGAAGGAAGGGGAGGCATCTTCATACCCTTGTGGGGGGAGGAAGAGGGCTTGATAATAAAGGTGGGTCTCATCACCTGTATCAAGTACCTTCCCTGCCTCATCATAGGTGGTCCACTTCCCTGAGGGTCTTCCTTTCTGGAAGTTTCTGAGGGTGTTCATATTACCATTCTCATGGTAAGAAATAGCTGATCCTGTATAAGCAGACCCTTGATACTGAAAGATTATCTTTCCTGAAGCTGTCCTGACTTGGCTAAGCTCAGCTAAGGGAACTTGGGCGTATGCTCCCCCTTGAAGTAGTAAAAAGAATATGAAAAGCTGTTTCATATGAGAAAGGATAAACATGAAGGTACCAAGTTAAGCGATATACCAGTAGGGTGAAGCTAAGAAAGGAGAGGGGTATGGTGGTGGGGAGTCAGGCTGGTGAATAAAGAATAGTGCTAATTTCTATAATCACCTCTCATATCCTAGCATAGGTCACATCTTCCAGGTAAGCCTGAGTATCATTATTTTTCAGCACATGGGTGATCCAGGCTAGTCTTTCATGATTAAGAACCTCCATCTCCCATACGCAAGCGAAAAGCCCATCCCCAGAAATTTGGGTGAACTGATCGGGGGTACCGTGAGGCGTCAGAAATACATGTGTGTTAATCATGTTTCCACCTATCCACCAGTTTACCAGGGAGAATATCCCTTCCGTAGCTTCATGAAGAATCACAAATCCCAGATGGTCGTGCTGAGCATTAAAGCTGTTCTTAAGCTGTAGCCAGACTGGTAGCAGCTGTTTGACTTGAGCATAAAAGTCTTCATGCTCAAAGGCGCCGGATACGGAAATGGTATATACTTTGAGGGTCCAGTCGTCCACCTGAATTTGTTCCCGAAAAACGATTTCTCTTGATCTGTATGCTCCCATAAGCTGCTGCATTATTGCTTTCTCCCAAAAAACCTCACCACAGAGCCCTCTCCATTATGGTATAGGCCTTCTTTCAGTTTTACCACTACTTCTGCTAGTTCTGTAACCTCAAAGTGTGGGAAGTCAGCCTGTATGCCCTCCACGGAAAATAAAGCTTCTAGATTAGGTGGGCCTCCTACACCAGGGTTTTTCTCCCGGTAGGCAAGGTGGTTTTTCCCAAAAGCTTCCAGGATAATATGCCCTCCTGGCTTTAGGTAGGTGCTGAGAAGTCGATGATAGGAAGAGATAATAGGCGCGGGGAAGTGTGCATAGATTAAGGCAATGGCATCAAAAGAGGCTTCTTCAAATCCTAGCTCTGCTAATTCTCCCACACGGTAATCTACGCTTACCCCTTTACTAGCTGCTAGCTGTTCTGCCTTCTTCTTTCCTTCTATGCTGATATCAAAGGCAGAGACCGTCCAGCCAAAAGTAGCGGCAAAGATAGCATTCCTTCCTTCTCCCTCTGCCCCAAAGAGAATTCTTCCTGGGGGTAGGGCCGTAAGCTGATCTTTGAGATACACATTAGGCTCCTCCCCATAAGCATAGGCTTCTTCTTTATATCTAGCATTCCATCTATTTAGCCAGGGATCACTCATGAGTGGGGATAGGTTAGAAATGGTTTATAACGAAATATACCCAATTTCTACAGAAAGAAGTAATGTCTGGAAGTAGACAGGATGTGATATATTTAATTCCCTTTTTAAGTGCCTGTAAACCTGAACACCACATGAAAAAAGTTATCCGTATATCTCTATTGGTAGTAAGCGTACTATTCATTTTTGGCTGTGTAAACTTCTTTAAAATGGCAGATCTTAGGGCAGATTATCCCATAATTTCTGGAGAACAAGCCAAAGCCCAACAATTAATGAAGGAAATGGGGAAAGCCCATAATATTCACCTTTGGGATAGTATAGGGACTTATACTGTTATCTATAAAGATGAGTTTTATGGGTTTGTAGGTAATCAGGGGAACCCCTTCAAAGAGGCTGACGTAACCCTTTCACTAGACTACCTAGCTGGAGAGTTTGATGGACAGCTGACTATAGAAAGTGGAAAGGAGAAAGGCACAACATGGGGAATACAAGACTGGAAGACCTATCAGCTGGAAAATGGAGCAGCTATTCTTAAGAAAGATAAGAACATGCAGTTCTGGATCCCTACCTATCAGTATTTTGTGGAGCTTCCTAGCCGTATACAGGAAACTACTGCGCTGGAATATGTAGGTAGCCGGGAAATAAACGGTACTAAAGTAGAGGGGGTACTCGCTTCCTGGAACCAGGTAGAACCTCAGAAGGACATAGACCAGTATATTTTGTGGATAGATGCGGAGACTAAGCGGATAGTCAAGGTAGATTACACGGTCAGGGAACTATACCGTTTCATTTCAGGAGCAGCTTATTTTAACGAATATAGAAACTATAATGGCATCATTCTCCCCTCAGAACTACCTGTAGAATCTAATCTGGTAAAAGGGGGATTCCTTCATAAAATGAGCATAGTTAATTTTAAGTCAGAACAGGTAGATGTGAGTGCGTTAAGGCCGCTGAAATAGTAGATGGGACTTGTTCTTTATCAATGAAAAGCGCTGCATATAAGGTCCTTGTACTGTGAAGGTAGACTCCTTAAAGTCCATACTGGCTTCCACCGTTTGTATTACTACTTCAGATGTGGAGGAAAGAATAGCTCTTAGTTCAGGTGCAGTAGTAGTTATCTCGTATCTTACTTAATAGGTACTGGCAAGAATAGTCCTAATATTTACGATAAAAAAGAATTCTCACTCCTGTACTGGTTTTTGTCCCAATTTCTGAAAGGCGCTGTATAAAGCTAGATGGTAAATGGTGGCATGGTCCAGATTAGGAAAGTATTGAAAGTGGGTATTTTTTTCTGTTCGGGAGAATGACTTGAGCTTTTTCACTAATGCACGTGTATCTCCTTCCATGATCTCTCCCTCTTTTCCCACCCCCACAAAAACAGAAATATTCTCTCTAGTCTCTCTTTTCAATCCTGGACTGTCTACTGCTAGCAAAGACTCATTATCCCACCAAAGACTGGGGCTGATAATGACGTACTGTGTGAAAAGGTCTGGTTTTTTCAAGAGCACTTCCGTAGTCAATAAACCTGCCAGGGATTGGCCTACCAGCATTTTCTCAGAGGAAGTAGGATATTGATTCTCTATATAGGGCTGTAATTCTTCTTCCAGAAATCGGATGAAGGCTACTGACTTACCTGCCGTAGGGAAATCTTTTTGGTCCTGTACTATAGAGGTAGGGTAAGTAAAGTCTTTTCTCCTATCTACATTTCCTATGCCCACCAGGATGGAAGGAGGCAGCATATTCACCCATGGGAAAGTTCCATACTGGATGAGTCCTGCCACATGTATAAAGTCTTCATCCTCAGAACCATCCAGCAAGTAAATGACTGGATAATGCTGGGCACTATCTGGATGGTACTCAGAAGGGAGGTATACATTCAGAATTCTATTCTCCTGAAGAATATCAGAATGAAAACTGAGTTTCTCCCCTAGGATAATAGGTTGTTTACCAGGCAGTACCTCTTCCTGCCCATGTGTGCCTTTTGGGGTACAAGAGCATATCCATATGAATAGGGTCAATGAGAGAATAGGCTTCCACATAAAACCAGGCTAATGCGCTTAGCGCTTATGGATGAAATGTAGCATTTATCCTTCATTATAAGAGCCTGGTGCCCAGGTTTTAGAAAATTCTTATCCTTTTCTCCCACCTTTCTCCTACTTCTTCCATTTTTTCCCACTTAATTTTAGGATAGATTATTCTCTTTTATTTAGTAAAATTGTGTTCGATAAAGTTTTTATACTAATTAAATTAGCTATTTATCTCGATTAAGTTGATTTTGCTAAAAATTATATATTACTTTCAATCATGAAATAGTTTTTGGAAGAAATAATTCTGTTTTTGTGTAAAAAAGTGGGAAGAAGTGGGAATTTTTTTCTACTTTTAACGTACTCTTATGTACAAGACATGGAATGAACTCACTGATTGGAGAACATGGTTGTAAGCTTGATGCGAAAGGTCGCTTTTTGATGCCTTCCGGTCTACGCAAGCAATTACCTGAAGATCAACAGAGTGAGTTTGTTATCAACAGAGGGCTTGATAAGTGTTTAGTCCTCTACCCATTGAAAGTCTGGGAGAAGGAATTAGAGCAGATACAGGCGAGAAATCAGTATGTCAAGAAGAATAGAGCTTTCACCCGCTGGTTTCTAAATGGTGCTACCCCCATAACCCTTGATGGGAGTGCCAGGATTAACATCCCTAAGCGGCTGACGGAACATGCAGGCTTAAAAAAGGACTTGGTCTTAGTAGCCCAGATAAGTAAAGTGGAGATATGGGATAAGGATACTTATCAGGAGTGGTTTGAAAAGCCTGACTATGATTTTGAATCTTTGGCAGAAGAGGTGATGGGAGAAGATAAAGGAGAGTAAGATGCAGGAACCGGTCTATCACACTCCTGTATTGTTGGAAAAAAGCATTGAGTTACTAGATATAAAGCGAGAAGGGATTTACGTAGATGTAACATTTGGCGGTGGGGGGCATAGCAGAGAGATACTAAAGCGATTAGGTGAGAAAGGGCGATTAGTAGTGTTTGATAGAGACGAGGAGGCCCTTGCAAATGCCCCGATTGACGAGAGACTGACATGTATACTATCGGATTATCAGTTCATTGAACGTGAATTAGTAAGTAGTGGAATACAGTCTGTTGATGGCATCCTGGCAGATCTGGGTGTTTCCTCTCACCAGTTTGACACAGCTGAAAGGGGATTTAGCTTCAGATTTGATGGACCCTTAGATATGAGAATGGGTCAGCAGGAGCTACACGCAGCCAATGTATTGAATGAGTATGAGGAGGAAGAGTTGGTGAGAATTTTCCGGGAGTATGGAGAAATCCAAAACGCTAAGAAGCTGGTCCGGATCATTCTTGAAACCAGGAAAAGGGAAGAAATCAGTCAAACGCAGCAGTTTAGCACCATTATCGAGAGCTGCATTCCACCCAAACGTAAGTCCAAATATCTCGCTCAGGTATATCAGGCCCTTCGCATAGAAGTAAACCAGGAACTATCCTCCCTACAACACTTGCTTGAATCGTCTGAGAAGCTGCTGAATCCTGCAGGTCGGCTGGTAGTCATTGCCTACCACTCCCTGGAGGACAGAATGGTGAAGCGCTTTATGAGAAGTGGGAACATTGCCGGATTACTAGCCAGAGACTTTTACGGTAATCCCCTAAGTCCCTGGGATCAAATTACCCGCAAAGCTATTCAAGCTGATTCACAAGAAATCGAACAAAATCCAAGAGCTAGAAGCGCAAGGTTGCGCGCAGTAGAAAAGAAATAAAGACCCTAGGTCAGAAACATATGAGAATGATCAACAATCATAAGTATTCCCAGAAAGGTAAGGCCAGGAGAGGCCCTGCTAAAGGGAAAACTATGAAGGGATTTCGCCTGAAGGAGGTAGATGCCTACTTAAGGTTTATCATGTTTTTGGCTTTGGTAGGGATGATGTACATATGGAATTCTCACTATGCTGTTAGGCAGGTGAGAAAGATGGAA
Source organism: Bacteroidota bacterium (assembly GCA_039026975.1). Taxonomy (GTDB): domain Bacteria; phylum Bacteroidota; class Bacteroidia; order J057; family J057; genus JBCBKZ01. Next base: position 16,092 of record JBCCLI010000068.1, read on the forward strand.
ACCTTAGAAAAGGAAGCTAGAGCCCTCAAGGATAAGTATCTCATGAAGAGAACCACCCTGAGCTCTGAAATAAGATTGGCTCAGATGAAAGCTAAGGCTGACTCTTTAGGGTTGAGACATGCCACTTCCCCTGTATATCAGTTATTAGTGGAAAACCCTGAAGAAGTAATTATGCCATTACCTCGTATTGCAGTACCGGATAGTACAGAACTAGATAGCTTACAACAAGACAGTATAAAAATAGAAGATCAGATAGCCTTACAATGAAATGAGTAGAGTTTCCTCTAACATATTGAAACGAGTGTATTTGCTGATGGGTGCTTTCGCGCTCTTCGGACTCATCATTGTGTTTAGGGTGATGGGACTGCAATTCAACCAATCCAAGTGGATGCAGAAAGCCCAGGAAGAAAAGATCTTCTTTAAAAAGGTATTTGCAGACCGTGGGAACATCATGACAGAGAAGGGGGAAATCATGGCTACTAGCCTTCCCTTTTTCCGCATAGCCATGGATGCTACCATAGTAGATACCACAGACATAGAACATTTCCCAGATTCCTTATGGGCCTTAGCTACCCTATTGACGGATCATTTTGGGAAGGACTACCTGGATACGATTCAGGTAAATGATACTGTCTTTGAAACGGTACTGAGAAGAGATACTGCCCAGCATGTACACAAGATCAGAAAGGCTATTAGAGAGAAAGACAGACATATTTATCTCACCAGAAAAGTAGTAGACTTCAATGAGGTGAAGGAGATTAAAACCTGGCCTATTCTGAATAGAGGAAGATATAAAGGAGGGCTGGTACTAGAGAAAATTCAAAATAGACGCTATTACCCCTATGGAGATTTAGCCAGAATTACCCTGGGGATTATGGCGCATGATACAGTAGGGATCAGAGGAATAGAGGCTGCTTATAATGAAGATCTCAGGGGGATTGACGGATACACGCTAGCCCAAAAAGTAGCAGGTGGCTCCTATCTCCCTATGGATAGATACGGACAGGAAGACACCAGAGATGGAAAAGATGTAGTAGTTACCCTGGATGTAGATCTTCAGGATATAGTAGAAAGAGCACTTGAAAAAGGCGTAAAAAGGTTTGCCGCCAAATCAGGAACAGCTGTACTCATAGAGGTAGAAACAGGTAAGATAAAGGCCCTAGCCAACTATCCTGAGACTTACAACCATACCGTGGCTTCTGGCATAGAGCCTGGTTCTACCTTCAAGCTGGTTTCTGCAGTAGCGGCCCTGGAAGATAAACTGATAGAACTAACAGATACCATAGACACAGGAGAAGGAAAGGCCCAATATGATGATTGGGAGATTTCAGATGATGCTGCCTATGGGAAGATTCCCTTCAAGAAGGTATTCGCCAGATCTAGTAATGTGGGGATGGCCAAACTCATCAGTGAGGGGTATGGAGAAATGCCTGAGCGCTACCTGGAGCATCTAAGGAGGTTTGGGTTTATGGAGCCAGCTAATAATCAGCTGGTAGGAGAGCCAGATCCAGTGGTTCATCAGCCGGGAGATGAAATGTGGAATATCACCACCCTTCCTTCCATGGCCTATGGCTACTCCATTAAGGTAACCCCTTTACAGATGGCGGCCTTCTATAATGCCCTCGCTAATAATGGTATGTGGGTAAGGCCTTGGCTAGTCAAAGAAGTAGTGAATAATGCCAAAGTAATCAGGTCATATGAAGCTGAATATTCTCCAGTACCTATCTGTAGTGATTCTACCATTATGAAGGTAAGAGAGCTGATGGCAGAGGTGGTGAATAATGGTACAGCTAGGTATGCTTTTAGAAATATGCCTTTCCAGGTGGCTGGAAAAACAGGAACAGTGAGAAAGAACATAGGCGGCAGATACGTGAGAAAATACAGAGCTTCATTCGGCGGATTCTTTCCGGCAGATGAACCCAGATATACCTGCTACATAGTAGTAGATGAGCCCGTGGGGAAGAGAATAGGAGGAGGAAATGTATCAGCTCCTATTTTCCGTGAGATAGCAGAAAAAGTTTACCCCATGGACATCATGCTAGCTGACGTGAAAGGAAAAAAAGACACCCGACCTGTCCCTCATCCTACCAGGGCTAAGGTTCAGGCTGAGACAGCAGGAAAAGTATTTGCAGAGTTAGGACTGGCAAGAACAGAGGTTCCAGATTCCACAGAATGGGTAATTCCTAAAAGTAATGGGCACCAGATAAATCTGGAGGCCTACAAGCAAAGAGAATCAAGGGTGCCTAATCTGAGGGGGATGTCCGCAAGAGATGCCCTGTACATGATGGAGAATATGGGGGTGCATGTGAAGATAGTAGGAAAAGGACGAGTAAGAAGGCAGTCTTTACAACCGGGATTTATCATAGGAAAAGAAACAGCTATTACACTGTATTTAGGATGAAAAGGCTAAGAGACCTACTTACAGGAATAGCGATAGAAGACATAAGAGGGGAAGAAGAAAGAGAGATTCGGGAGCTGAACTTTGACTCCCGAAAAGGAGAAGAAAACAGCCTCTTCATAGCGATAAGAGGTACGGTGGCAGACGGCCATCAGTTCATTGACAAGACGAAGGCGAAAACAATCGTATGTGAAGCATGGCCTGAGGTGCTGAAGGAAGATGTTACCTACATCAGGGTAAAAAACACTCGGAAGGTGCTGTCAGAGTTATCGGCTAATTTCTTTGGAAGGCCAGCTGATACCCTCAAAGTGATAGGCGTAACAGGCACTAACGGGAAGACTTCGGTAGCCTCCCTGTTATACCAGGCGCTAAACAACCTGGGCGTAAAGACAGGTCTGGTTTCCACCATTGATTACCGGATAGGGGAGAAGGTGATTCCTTCTACCCATACTACACCAGATCCTATCAGGCTACACCAGATGTTCCTTCAGATGTTGGAAGAGGGGTGTGAGTATGTATGTATGGAGGTGAGTTCTCACGCTTTATCTCAGGATAGAACAGCTTCTATCCCATTTAGGGCAGCCATCTTTACCAATATCACCCATGACCACCTGGACTATCATGGCACCTTTGCCAACTATATAGCGGCAAAAAAGATCCTATTTGATCAGCTTCCAAAAGATGCTTTAGCACTGATAAATGTGGATGATAAGAATGGGAAAGTAATGGTGCAGAATACTAAGGCCAGCGTAAGGAGCTATGCCTTGAAAGGAATGGCTGATTATAGAAGTAGGGTGATTGAAAATTCACTGACAGGCTTGCATGTGGAAATTGATCAGAAGTCAGTCTGGATGCAGTTGCTGGGCGATTTCAATGCTTATAACCTACTAGTGGTTTATGCTACCCTGGTAGAAGAAGGATTTGAAAAGGAAGAAGTTCTTTCTGAACTAAGCAAGTTAAAAGGAATTGACGGCCGCTTTGAAATTGTCCCTCATCCTCAAAATCAGCTGATAGGCATAGTAGATTATTCTCACACTCCGGATTCTTTAGAAAAGGCGTTGAAAACTATCAAAGCCATGACCAGAAAAGGAGAAGAGATTCTGGTAGTAGTAGGATGTGGAGGCGACAGAGACAAAGAAAAAAGACCTAAAATGGCCCATATAGCTGCCAGTTATGCTGACAGAGCCATTTTAACTTCTGATAATCCCCGTTCTGAGGAGCCCGAGGCCATACTGGCAGATATGTGGGAAGGGGTGCCGCAGGCAGAAAGAAAGAAGACACTCAGAATAGTGAACCGTAAGGAAGCTATCCGAACGGCCGTGCAACTAGCAGCTGAAGGAAGTGTGATTCTGGTAGCGGGGAAAGGACATGAAACCTATCAGGAGATTAAAGGAATTCGTCATCCTTTCGATGACAAAAAAATTTTAAGCGAAGTGTTTGCGGAGTAAAGGTTAGCGCTTGATTTTCCAGGAAGCGTAGTAATTTGACACAGAATATGTCAACCTCTATTCAGGCAAACCAGTGAAACTCGACTTATGCTTTATTATTTATTAGAGAGACTCAATGAGCTATATGATATACCCGGATTTGGTGTATTCCAGTATATCACGTTCAGATCCATTGTGTCATTCGTCTTTTCGTTAATCATATCGCTTCTAATCGGAAGCAAGATCATTGACTTATTGAGAAAGAACCTGATCGGAGAAGTGGTAAGGGATAGTAGTGAAGGCCCTGATCACGCTGCCAAAGCAGGAACCCCTACCATGGGGGGGCTTATCATCATAGCCGCCATTGTGATACCTACTTTATTGTGGGCAGATATAGCTAATGGATATGTCTGGCTCATTTTACTTGGAACATTATGGATGGGGGTTATAGGCTTCATTGATGACTACATAAAGGTATTTTTGAAAAATAAAAAGGGACTTAAGAGTAAGTTCAAGTTAGTGGGGCAGGTTTTGTTAGGTCTTTTGGTAGGCTGTACCATGTTATTCCATCCAGATTTCATGGGAAGTAGAGCCCATGTTACCCAGTTGAACATCATTAGCAGTAATGAAACCTTAGCTAATGCTGGATTTCAGGGGGGAGATGAGCTGAAAAGGATTAACGGAAAGGAGTTTGAAAGTTTTCCTGACGGAGCTGCCTATGTAGACATAGCCTCCTACACCGTAGTGAGGAAGCAAAGTGAGGAAACGGCAGATGTGGTCCAGATTGATATTCCGGAAGAGAATAGGAAGAACATTGCTAAGGAACTATTTGGCCCCAGAGATGAAAGTTTTATCTATACTACAGATTTTCCATTCTTCAAAGAGTATGTCTTTAATTATGGGAAGGTCATTTTCCTCAAGAATATCATAGATGAAAAGCTGCTGGGGAGAATCGCCTATCTGCTAGTGGTCATCCTGATAGTTACAGCGGTTTCTAATAGTGTGAACCTAACAGATGGGATAGATGGACTGGCAGCAGGAACTACGGCTATTGTAGGTGCAGGCTTAGGCGTATTTGCCTATGTATCCGGTAACATTGTATTCTCTCAGTACCTAAACATTAGTTACATCCCCCTTTCCTATGAATTGTTGGTTTACGCGGCCGCACTTGTAGGTGCCTGCTTAGGATTTTTATGGTACAATGCATTTCCAGCCCAAGTATTTATGGGAGATACGGGCAGCTTAGCACTTGGAGGGGCAGTAGGCGTGATGGCCTTAATGGTAAAAAAAGAGCTGTTACTACCCATTCTTTGCGGAATCTATTTCGCAGAATCTCTCTCCGTCATTATTCAGGTTTCTTATTTCAAATACACCAAAAAGAAATACGGTGAAGGAAGACGCATTTTCAAAATGTCACCCCTTCATCACCACTATGAGAAAGCAGGGATGCATGAGGCCAAGATCGTAGCAAGATTTCTCATAGTGGCGGTTTTACTGGTTCTGTTAGCCTTTGCTACCCTAAAACTTAGATAGCATGTCTGCCAAACCGGAAAAAGCCATCATCCTGGGAGCAGGAGAAAGTGGAGTAGGAGCCGCTTTATTAGCGGTACAGTATGGGTGGGACGTCTGGGTATCAGACTATGGAACCATCAGTGAAGCTCATAAGCAGGAATTAGAAGAGAATTACATTCCCTATGAAGAGGGAAAACATAGCATAGAATCGTTCTTTGACGCTAAAGTAGTTATTAAAAGTCCGGGAATTCCCCAGACAGTTCCGGTTATCAGAGCCCTACGGGAAAGACATATTCCCATCATCTCTGAGATAGAATTTGCTGCCCAATATTGTGGAGCAAAGATCATCGCTATTACAGGAACTAACGGGAAGACCACTACCACTTCTCTCATTTATCATGTGCTGAAGAAAGCTGGAGAAGAGGTGGCAGTAGGCGGGAATATAGGAGAAAGTTTTGCCAGACTACTGACTAAGGAAAGGCAGAAAGTCTATGTGCTAGAGTTAAGCAGCTTCCAACTGGAAGATATCGACCGCTTTCATCCGCATATAGCGCTTTTACTGAATGTTACGCCGGACCATCTTGA
>JBCCLI010000069.1:0-21950 GCA_039026975.1 Bacteroidota bacterium
AAAAGGGAATACATGGAACTGGGCGGTATTTTCCATGATAAGGAAAGAGTCTTTTTACTATCAGCTACCCATGGGGCAGAGAATCACGCCTTAGCCGCTTTTATGGAAGTAGTGAATGTGTATAAGACGCAGCATGTAGTCCCCAGCATGAATAAGTATGGCGCCATGCTAAAGGAAGGACTCACAGAAGTAATAGCCTCTCATGGCCTAGAAAAGTATATGCAAATACTGGGAAGACCCGTTTGCATGGTCTTTACTACCAAAGATCAGGAGGGAAATCCTTCCCAACCTTTCCGTACGCTATTTATGCAAGAATGTATTAAGCGCGGCTTGCTAGCTCCCAACCTGGTGATTAGCTTTTCCCACCAGGAAGAAGAAGTTAAGCGTACCATAGAGATCTTCGATGGCGCACTGGAAGTGTATAAGAAAGGCCTTGAAGAAGGGGTAGACAAGTATTTGGTAGGTAGATCTGTTCAGCCAGTATATACCAAGAAAAATAAATCTACTCATATAGTGAAAAGCTGGTAAAGCATGCTTAGGTGAGGTCTGAGAGGACGTACCGGATTTGAGCTGAATTTATTATCGAAATTATGCACCATCATGTTTCAGATACCCCCTTGGTCAGTATCGGAATCCCTACTTATAAGGGAGCTGAAAATATAGCCTCTGCCATAGAATCAGTTTTAGCCCAGCATTATGATCAGGTGGAGATTCTCATTTCTGATAATTGCTCACCTGATGATACGGAAGCTGTATGTAGGGCTTTAGCTGATAAGTATCCCCAAATCAGGTATGTACGGCAGGAGAATAACCTTGGAGCCATCCCTAATTTCAATTATGTACTTCATCATGCAAAGGGCAAGTATTTCATGTGGTTATCTGATGATGATAAACTAGAGAAGAACATACTAGATTCCTATGTGGATTTTCTTGAGAATAACCATGATTATGCCCTCGTTAGTGGAAAAATCCTGTATTGGGAAGGAGAAGAAATTACTTACTGTGAAGAATCTTTATCTCTTGAAGAAGAATCCGGGATAGAAAGAGCGGCTAAATACTATTCCATATGGAAGCAAGGCGCCATTGTATACGGCCTGATGCGGACAGAGTGGGCGCAGAAGTCAGAATTACCCATAGCATTGGGAAATGACTGGCACTTCATAGCTGATGTAGCCTACCTGGGAAAGATCAAACAGCTTGACTCCGTTGGGTATCACAAGGCGCAGGGCGGACTTTCTGATAACTACCATAACTACGCTAAGAAGATGGGTGAGCATCCAGTGTGGGGCTACTTACCTTTTACTAAAATAGCCTTGGATGCAGTAAAGCGTATAGGAGGAAAGGAACCTATTTACCGGGCTGATTCCTGGGCTAGCAGAATGAAAGGAGCTACTAAGGCGGCCAGTGGCATTTGGTGGCGATACATATTTCCTTATTATCCAAGAATGATTAAAAGAAACCTTACCCGCTTACTGGCTGCTAAATAGAGGAATTCTACATTTATCGTCAAAATAGTAGCCATTCATACTCGTGAAATATCGAAAGCTTTTTCATCCCTTAAATTAGGCGTATATCTGCGAAATTTCTGAAAAGAATTCATTTTCAGATAGATGCAAATTATAAACTACTTAGCCTACTTTTTATAGGCTAAGCAGGTGATCATAAACGAATGAACGATTATTTAGCACGGGTTTCTACCTTTGTTAAAAGCTCAGGTTTCCGAAAATACTTTGCAAATACCTCCTGGTTATTTCTAGAGAGGGTATTCCGCATGGGTACGGCCCTGGTAATTGGGATTTATGTGGCGAGATACCTGAAGCCTGAAGATTTTGGCCTTCTCCAGTACGCCAAAGGATTTGTAGGGATTTTTGCCGTCTTCGTCAGCCTGGGTCTTGATAGTATCATCGTAAGAGACCTGGTCAGGTATCCTGAAAAAAAGCATGCACTTCTGGGAACCACCTTCGCATTAAAGTTCATTGGGGTACTCATGATGATCGCGGTCATTCTGGGATATTCTCTACTGGGTAGGCATGACTCTCTTACTAATACCCTGGTACTCATCATTGCTACCTCAGAGCTATTCAATGCTTTTAAGGTAATAGAATACTATTACCAGTCCAGGGTAGAGTCTAAATTCATTGTCAGAATACAGGTCCTCCAGATGATCCTCACCTCAGCTATTAAGCTGGGATTAATATTTATGGGTGCTCCCCTCATCTGGTTTGCTGTCATGGTGGTATTTGATACGTTGTTTACAGCCGCGGGATTTGTGTACACCTATGTAGTTAGTGGTAAGCAAAAATTGGGGAAGTGGGCTTTTGACAGAAAACTGGCCCTGGTACTGCTTAAAGAATCATGGCCGCTGGTATTCTATGGGTTAGCCCTGAATATTCAGGCTAAGATAGACCAGGTCATGATAGGGGATATGCTGGGGAACTTTGATGTAGGGCAGTATAGTGTAGCCTTAAAAATGATAGAATCAGTGGGCTTTGTACCCATGGTGGTGCTGAGCTCCTTTGCACCAGCAGTAACACGCGCTAAAGAGAAAAGTCATGAGAAGTACAGAGAGCGGCTTTTGAATCTTTATAAGTTGTTTTTTCTGCTCTTTTTAGTAGTGGCTATCCCGCTCTATTTCATAGCGGAACCCATCATCGTTTTACTGTATGGCCAAGAGTACCAGCCCGCAGGCGTGCTCCTTTCTCTCTTTGCCATCAGGTTATTCTTCACCAACATGGGGGTAGCCAAACAAGCCTTCATCACTAATGAGAGTCTGTTTACCTACTCCTTATTTACAGCCATAGTAGGGGCAACAATAAATGTCATTACTAACTACTTTCTGATCCCCTTCATGGGTCCGGAAGGAGCCATTATTGCTACTATAGTATCCTTTACGGTGAGCATATTTTTACTGGACTTATTCTTCCCGAAAATGAGGGAGAACCTCCTACTGATGATTAAGGGAATAGCTACTTTCTGGAACTTAAAAGGAATCCGATGAAACATACAGATACACATACACGGGAACCTTTTGCCTACAGTGGGGATACGCCAGTACTATTTGTGGTATTTAGCAGGCCGGATACTACCCATAAGGTATTTGAAGCCATACGGCAAGCTAAACCTAGCAAACTTTATGTAGCAGCTGATGCACCCAGAGAAGGAAGAGAGGATGAGTATAAAAGGTGTATGGAGGTAAGGGAGATTGTGTCAGCAGTAGACTGGGAATGTGAATCTCATTTTCTTTTTAGGGAAAAAAATCTGGGAGTAGCTCGCGGCGTATCAGGTGCTATTGACTGGTTCTTTTCTCAGGAAGAGGCTGGTATCATACTAGAAGATGACTGCCTACCTAATCCGAGCTTTTTTACCTTTTGTGAACAACTCTTAAGGTACTATGCAGATGATGAGCGTGTCATGCATATCTCTGGTACTAACTTCTTAACAGACTGGCAGCGAGAACCTGAGGCTTCTTACTATTTCTCCAAGCTTGGCCAAATCTGGGGATGGGCTACCTGGAGAAGGGCATGGAATCACTATGACCTGTCAGTGGGAGACTATCATAAAAAGTGGGAAAAGGGGTGGTTAGATGATTTTTGGATGGTGGAATATGCTCCCCACGCGCATGAGTTTCTACTAAATGTCTCCAAAGAAGGGATGGCTACCTACACCTGGGATTACCAGTGGGACTTTGCCCTCTACAAGCAAAGAGGGGTATGTATTTCTCCTACCATAAACCTGGTATCTAATCTAGGATTGGAAAATACAGATACCAGTACCCACACCTTTGATAAGCATGAGCATTTCAAGGTAGGGAATAAAAAGGCACTCAGCTTTCCGCTCATTCATCCAGATCATTTTATGATAGATGATGTATCTGATAATAAGACCCTCGCGCTAACCACAGGCATGAGTCCGGCAGTAAAAATGAGATTAGCTATGCAGAAAGTAATTCCTGAGGCTTTATGGGCAGGCATGAAGAATACCTATAAAAAAATAAAGGGCTAATAGACTATGATTCTGATGTACCATAATATAGCAGATGAAATAAGCTATAATACCCTCTCACTAGCTCAGCTGCAAGAACAACTAGCCTACCTGCTAGATAGGGTGGAACTGATGTCTATGGATGCCTATGTAGATAGGGTGTTGGAGGGAGGGACTACTGAAGAGATGGTTAGCTTAACCTTTGATGATGGGTACGTCAGTTTTGAGGAATTAGTGCTCCCTGAACTGGAAAAGTACCAGATCCCTGCTAGCCTATACATACCTGCTGCGCATATAGCCACCCATAATAGGTGGGATAGGGATAACACAGATGTGCAACTTCCCATTCTCGACTGGGAAGGAATTAGAAGAATGGCCAATCATCCGCTGGTAACGGTAGGTGCGCACAGCATGACTCATAGGAAAATAGGATTATTGCCAGAGGAGGAAGTTAGGTATGAGATCACGGAGTCCAAAAAACTATTGGAGAAGGGAACAGGACATCCAGTAGACTACTTTAGCTTCCCATTTGGGCAGCTAGTAGATATGGGAGCATATGCCTTAGCTGTGTTAGAAGAGGCGGGCTACCGAGCTGCCTGTTCCACCTTATGGGGCTTAACTAACCATAAGGGAAATAGGTACCAGCTTAACAGGATATCCGTGGACCCTACGGATAGCCTGGAAACATTTCGGAAAAAGTGTGAACAAAAATATCATCCCAGTTACTGGAAAAGGCAGGCTAAGCAATATCTGTATCAGCTAGGAATAAAAGTACACATACAAAAGAGCCTATGATAGAAATTAAACCATATCCTGGTATAGCCATGGAGTGCCCTAATTGCGGGAGTAGAGAGGTGGTCATAGGGAGAGCTATTTTTTCAGGAATACACGTAATGGGGGAGGCAGAATGCAAAAATTGCCAAGAACATTTCTGGCAGGATTACCCAGTAGGACATGCCATAGACCAACCCATGAGCATCAAGCCCCAAACCATGGAGCTGTATCCCGGGCCTATTCATGAGGGATTCCCATGGCTAAGGGAAGATTTTGAACGTATCCTCTCTAATCCCATAGATTCAGAGGTCAGAATAAGTAAAAAAGTGTATAAAGAACACCCCAGGGTAGTCATTCTAAATACGCTTGATTATCTGTATGGGCATGTTCTCCTAAAGCTTTTTAACGCACAGTTTTATTTAGATAATTATCCTGAGCTGGGGCTGGTGATCATAGTTCCTAAAATGATGGAATGGTTGGTTCCTGAAGGAGTAGCGGAAGTATGGACGGTACATATTTCTCTAAAGAAATCCATGAATTGGTTGCGTCCGCTAGATGAATTTGTACAGATGGAGCTAAGTAGATTTTCAGAAGTCCACATCAGTAAAGCATACTCCCATCCAGATTTTCAACAATTAGATATTGGCAGATTTACTGGGATTGACCCTTTTCAGCCGGAGACATTCTTACATAAGGAAAGAAAAGTATGCTTTATCCTAAGAGAAGATAGGCTATGGTTTAGAGGAGAGAAAATGAAATTCATTCATAGGTTGAGCAGGAAATTCCCTCAGCTTCCCCTCCTGCGATCATGGTGTGTAAGAAGCCAGATGAAAAGTGTGCTTCAGGTAATGGAGCAGATAAGAAACGAACTTCCTGACACAAAGTTCGTCATAGCAGGCCTGGGGAAAAGTGGACAGATTCCTTCCTATGTAGAAGACTTGAGAACAGATAAGATGGACCTACAGACAGAGAGAACCTGGCTGAGAGCATATGCAGAAAGCCATGTAGTATGTGGTATCCATGGGTCTAATATGTTACTTCCCTCTGCTATGGCAGCCTCCAGCGTAGAAATTCTCCCTGAGGACAGGTTTGGGAATATGATTCAAGATATAGTGGTACGATATTATGATAGAAGGCAGCTATTTATGCATAGGTTTACAGATGAATTTGCCAGACCCTCTACAGTAGCTAACCATATCTTATCTATTCTGATAGACTATCCTGAGTTTGAGAGGACCATGTGTAAACAATTACCTAAGGAGGTGTATAGCTAGCTAATAGAAGAATCATGCTATCGAAGAAGTTACTGGTAAATCTGTTGTTTATTTTCAGCTTTGCTTTTTGGGGAATAGGGAACTATGTGACAGCAGAGATTTCTGAGGTACTGGGATATGCCATATCCTCTGTTCCCTACTTGTTACTATTTGCTTTTTTCCTGTTGGACTTTATTCATAGGAGTAAGTATGCTGGACGGAGGCATATAAGGGTCACCACGAATAGGTTCTATTGGTTAGTGCTGTTCTTCATCATGACAGCAGTAGTAGCCAGATTTGTGGGGCTCACCCATGGAGTTCCCAATTTAAATCCTAAAAATGCTTTGGCATTCGCCATCATGGCTTTCATTCCCTTTCATGGTTTTATCGTTCTCCACTACTATAATGCTAATGATCCCGATTTTGATTTTCTGGATCTCTTTTTTAAAGGGATGCTGGTGTTATGGGCCGTGAACATGCTAGGGTTTGCTGCTGGCTTTACTAACTCGAATCACTATATCCCAGGAAGGGTAAACTTTCCCTTTACAAATGGGATTTATGAGGGCGGGAATATCATGTTGGTGGTGGCTATTTTTTCTTTCTACTACATGGTTAGCTACTGGCGGAAACAGCCTTATTACGCTATGGGTTATGCCTGCCTGCTATTAATAGACCTAGCTCTCTTCGTAGGGGTAAATTCCCGTCTTAGCACCCTGCTCATGGGCGTAATCATCCTCTTGGCCATAACTCGTGCCCTAAGGGCTTTCACCCTTTGGTTCTCAGCTACATGGTTCCTTCTCCCAGGATTATTGGGGCTTGGGACATTAGTGTATAATATTCTAAGTCTTCCTGTATTTGCAGTGGTCATGCAACGTATCAACAAAAAAGACCTAACTACCTTCAACGGGAGAACCTACCTGTGGGAGGCTGGTATGGATTGGATGATTCAAGACAGGACAGGCTTACTGTTTGGAAACGGTTTTAATGGAGGTGGCTACTTAAAGTTATACCAGAAAGTGGTTAAACTCTGGAATGTAAAAGATCCATGGGTACTACATTCTCATAGTGCATTAATAGAAACTGTGGTAGACCAAGGCCTGATAGGCATACTAAGTTTTGGTATTATCCTGTACCACACAGGCAAGTATTATCGGAATAGGCTAGATGATGGCATGAATTACCGGGCTGCCTATCTGGTATTCTTCCTGATTTTAGCCCTATTACAAATAGATACTTTTGTGGTGGCAGGTGGATGGGGCTATATCCTGGCCTTAGCATTAGCCTCTCCTATAGTCATTAAAAAGATTTCTCTCCCTGAAAAAAGTTTAAATAAGAGAAATTCTAAGTCAAAAATAGATCTAATGCCCCAATATTAGACCGTTTGTAGAGATAAACATGCCGTTGAGTGGATAAACGTAAGGTCTAATTGCTGTGGAGTGTATTTTATCAGATAGTATTTGTTAATATTCCCCTTGCTTCTTGTATCAATACTAGTGAAGATTAATTAAAGGATTAATTTTTTTGATGCAGAAGGTTCTGGTTGTCGGACAAACTCCTCCTCCCTATCATGGACAGGCGATAATGATTGATCGCCTAGTCAGCTACGACTTTGATAAAGTTGAGATTCACTTTGTACGAATGGCTTTTTCTCATAATCTGGAAGAAGTAGGAGCATTCCGTTTTGGTAAGATTTTACATTTATTCCGCTTAATATGGAAAATTTTATCAGTAAGATTTAAGTATGGAGTAAAGCTACTCTACTACCCTCCGTCCGGCCCGGTCAAGCTGTCTATTTACCGTGATGTGATCATCCTAAACTGCGTAAGACCTTTCTTTGACAAGGTAGTTTTTCATTTCCATGCAGGAGGAATTTCAGAAGAGTATCCGGAAATGCTCACTATTTTGAAGCCGCTTTTCAGGAAAGCCTTCTATGAGGCTGATGCGTCTATTCTATTGTCCAGTAAAAATCCCCAGGATGGTAAGAATATGTATTCCAAGAACCAAATAGTCATTCCTTATGGCGTTATAGATGAAGCCACCATTTTAAATGGGAAAGTAGTGAAAATAGGTGACCCCATTGTGAGAGTACTGTTTGTGGGGGCAGTAAGAGAAACTAAAGGGGTAGACGTTCTGATAGAGAGTGCTTATCTGTTGAAGAAGAAAGGGGTCACTAACTTTGAGTTCCAAATTGTGGGGCCATTCTTTACAGAAGAATATGAGGCATCAGCCATAGCAAAGGTAAAGAAAATGGGCCTGCAAAAAGAGGTAGTCTTTAAGGGCTTATTGGTAGGAGAAGCTAAACAAAAGGCCTACAGGCAAGCAGATATTTTTTGTTTCCCCACCTTTTATGAGGCAGAGACCTTTGGGATTGTCTTATTGGAGGCCATGCAGTTTGACCTACCGGTAGTGGCCAGTAGCTGGAGGGGAATACCTGACATAGTTACAGATGGGGAAGAAGGCTTTTTAGTACCTATTAAAAGTCCCTCATGTGTAGCAGATAGACTCCAAACCCTAATTGAAAATCCTGACCTAAGAAAGAAAATGGGTAAGAAAGGAAGACAAACCTTTGAGACCAAGTTTACCATGGATGTATTCATGAATAAGATGCAGGATCTATTTATTCAAGTAGGGGAGAAAAACGCATAACATGATCTATCTAGTTATCCCTGTTTTTAACAGAAAGGAGTTTACCCGCAAGTGCTTACTGTCTTTACGAGAACAAACCTATAGAACCTTCACTACCATCATAGTAGATGATGGTTCCACTGATGGTACAGCTGATATGCTGGCTGAGGAGTTCCCTGAGGTCATCTGTTTATCTACAAGTGGGAACCTTTTCTGGACTGCTGCCACCAATGTGGGAATTACCCATGCGCTAGCCCAGGACCCTGAGGTGATTATGACCTTGAATAATGATGTAGTGGCGGCACCGGATTTTATGGAGAAAATGGTGTATTGGGCTAAGCGGGAACCTAAGGCGTTACTAGGCGCATTTGATATAGACTATGATACGAAGAAACCTTTCTTCGGCGGAGAGATAACGGACTGGAAATGGGCTACGGCCATTCAGCTGTTAGATATTTTGCCTGAGGAGGATTGGAATGGGATACATGAGGTGTCTCATTATCCCGCCAGAGGATTATGGATTCCAAGGGAAGTATTTAAAGAAATAGGGAGGTTTGAGGAAAAGAAGCTTCCACATTACTACGCGGATTTTGACTTTACCTACAGAGCAGCCAAAAAAGGGTACAAAATCTTCTGTAATTATGATGCGGTTCTATATACTTTTCCAGATGAAAGTGGTAACCACCAGCTCAGAAAGAAGCGGAAAACCTTTAAAAACTTCTATAAGCATTTGTTTGACATAAAAGGGGGAGGAAACCTTAAAAACTTTACCATCATTACCTTCCGGCACTGCCCACCCGTTTACATGCCTTTATATCTCGCTAATGGATATGCCCGCAGAATGCTTGGGTATTGGATCAACAAACAGTGGTAAATCCTATGAAAATTTTGGTCTCTGCTTACGCTTGCGAACCTGATAAGGGAGGGGAAATGGGAAATGGCTATAATATGGTCCTGAACATGGCAGAATTAGGCCATGAAGTTTGGTGCCTCACCTCCACCTACCATATTTCAGAGGAGGTGCAAGCCTTTTTCAGAGATCATCCGCATCCCAACCTCCATTTTGTATTAGTTCCTCTTCCTGCCTGGGTAGATGTTTTCTTTGAATACGAGTTAGGGTTTTATGTCCATTATCTCTACTGGCAGAAGAAAGCCTATCAGATGGCTAAAGCCTTGGATAAAAAGGAAAATTTTCAGCTAATCCATCACATTACTATTGGGAGTCCACAGTTGGGTTCAGCCCTGTGGCGACTAGATAAGAAAATGGTGTTCGGTCCCTGTGGAGGAGGGCAGGATGCCCCCAAGGCCTTTAAGAAATACTTCTACCATTGGTGGAAACTGGAAATTGTACGTTCCTGGATCAGTAAGCTGCTACTCACCTTCAATAAAGATGCTAAGAGAACCCTTAGGCAGGCGGAACTGGTACTGACCACAAACTATGAAACCCTGGACCTGGTGAAGAAAGCAGGTGCGCCTCATGCAGAGCTATTCCTGGATACCTCCCTGCCGGAGGAATTTTTTCCTGAGCATTTTCCAGAAAGGCAGAGAGGAAAGAAGTTAAGGATTTTATGGGTAGGTAGGTTATTCCCTAGAAAGGGTCTTCCTTTGGTGCTAGAAGCATTAGCTAAGGTAGATCCTTCCATTCCCTTTGAACTGACCATTTTAGGGGATGGCCAAATGGGAAGTTTTATGGAGGAGTGGCTGACAGAGTTTGACCTGAAGGGGAAGGTAGATTGGCGAGGGATGGTTCCCTGGTCAGAAGTGCGGGAAGCCTACCTGACACATGACCTCTTTATGTTTACCAGCCTTAGAGACTCCTCTGCCTTCCAATACTTGGAAGCCATGGCCTGCGGACTACCCATTTTAACCCTGGACTTACATGGTGCTAAATCCTTAGTGCCTGATGGTGCAGGGATTAAAGTAGCAGTTACTACTCCAGATGAAACTGCTACAGCGTTGGCCAACGGCGTAGAGCAACTGTATCATCATCCTGCCCTATGTGAGCAGTATGGACGGTATGCCTATGAGTTTGCCCTGACCCAGACTTGGAAGAATAAGGCCAGAAAAATCTCCTCTTATTATGAAGAATTCTTTGATCTTGTAAATTAAAGGAACTAAAGCAGCTAAAATCTTACACCCCAAAAAGGCTCATCCACACTTGTAAGAGTAAAACGAAGATGTGGAGTAAATCTCCCAAGATAAAATTCCAGCTTTATTTTAGTAGTTAAGATCTGATAATCAATCAGTTATACTATTTATTTGAGGTTGGAACTGTTCGGGATATTGAATAAAAAATTTCTTATTCTTACTTTTAAGTAGGAGTAAGATCAATTATTCCGAACTCTTACAGCTGCGCAAGTAAGAATTTCTAAGGGCGTTCACATATTAGCAAACCTAGCTAATTGGTCCTATGACATACAGAACGCAATACCCAATTCTTATCCTTTTAGTGCTATTCCCTCTTTTTCTTGGGGCGGCTGACTTTTATATAAGCCCTTCAGGATCAGATAACTCTGGAGATGGAACTAAAGCTAAACCATGGAAAAGCCTCCGTTATGCTGCTAACCAAATGCAAGCTAACCAAGGACATACCCTCATCCTGGAGGAAGGTACTTATGTGGAAACTGGGCAGGTAAAACTTAAACCTGGGGTAAATATCCGCGGTGCCGGCATAGATAAGACCATTCTCACCGCCTCCTCATCCTTTTATGAAGGTACCCCCTTTCCTTACAGACTGGAGAAAATGCTGATTTCCTCCTACAATGAATATAATATGGAGGATGGGAATCACAGCATCAGTGGCTTCACCATAGACGGAAAGAATAAAAATATATACGGTGGCATCCTTATCCACAGAAGACGGAATGTGAAGATTTTTGATGTGAAAGTGAAGGAGACCTACTTCACAGGAATATGGCTGTTTTGGGGAGAAAATATTGAAGTACATGATATCATTATTAGGGACTGCTCCTGGGGGAATAAAGATTTCTCAAGTGGAGGGATGAACATAGGGGGACTTACAGGGGCAGACCTGTACCAGCTAGACATAGAAGAAATAGAACAAAGAAATGGGGATAAAGGAGGCGGATACGGCGTAGTAGCCATAGGCCCTTGGTATGAGACAGATCTGATAGATGTGAAGTTACATGATTCCAAGATTAAGGTTCACCATATTGGGCTTTGGGAGAATGGCCTGGCACCTAATTTCTGTATAGAGTACCATAACGTCTCTTCCTATAACTGCGAGATCTACCGGAATGAGGTAAATAATGTTATGAGTTTGGTGGACCCCACACATGCAGATCCCAAGGACTTAAACAGAAATCATAGCGTGAGGGTCTATGATAATTTTTTCAATATCAGTGATATTAACGGCTATCCCCTTGAAATTACTAATAATAGGGTAGAGGTATTTGGGAATGTGGTGGATGGAAACGCTAGTTCCCTTTTCATCGCTAACTGGGAAACAGCTGAAAAGCAGTTATATGACTGGCATGTGCACCACAACTTCTTTTATGACTTTGCTGAGGGCTATCCCAAGGCTATTCTCATGTTACGGCAGGGAATCAGGAATCTGAGGTTTGAGCATAATACGGTAGAGGTAGCAGATGAAAGCATGGCTTTATTCTGGTTCCAGGGTGGGAAAGCGGAAGATATTTACGTGAGAAATAACCTGGTCTATCGCATTAATGAAGAAAAAAGCTGGGGCCAGCCTATATCAGACTGTCTGGCAGAGCTGAACATAGATTATGACTGGTATACAGAACTATCTGACATTTATGTAGAGAATAACATTTTCCATAATTTTGAAGGCGAGAAAGTGCTGAAAGGAGGTTTTTCTGTAGGGGGCGGAAGAGCAAGTGGGTATGACCCCTATGCTCCCAAGAACTTCAAACGGGCTAATAACCTGGAAGTGAGTCCCCAACTCGTGCGTACAGGAAATAAACCTGATCCCTACTTTACCCTTTCAGAAACCAGTCCCGCCATAGATGCCGGATTTAAGATTCAAGGCCAATCCTATGAAGGAAATGCTCCAGACATAGGAGCACTGGAATTTGAAGGGGCGGCCATGCCGGAAAATACCCCTCCCACCTTTACTATTAGTGGGGACCTGGAGGTAGCGCAGGATTTTACAGATACACTCGCTGTACAGGTTACACCTGACCCCGTACCAGTGCAGGAACAGGACCAAACGGTCACCTATACCCTTAGCCCTGCCAGTGTAGATTTTGCCAATGTCTTTTTTAATCCAAATAATGGAGAAGTTAAAGTAACGGCCAAAGGGGGCGGCTTTGGCTTCCAGGTGTTTACCCTGACCGCTGATGATGGACAGCCTGTCAATAATACTGCTTCAAGAGAGTTTCGGCTTACCATCAGCCAAATAGAGATAAAGGATACCCTGGAAACCGGTTCCCTTCCTATCAGGGTGAATTCCGGTGGAGATGACTTTCTCACGCCAGATGCAAAACTATTCTATGAAGACCAGCCTAAATGGGTATTTGGTACTTCTTCTAACTTTGAGAATCCCAGAGAGATTTCAGGTTCTAGTTCTGATGTGCTCTACCATTCAGAGCGGGTAGGGAAGGATTTTTCCTATAAGTTCCCTGTCCCGGATGGCGTGTACGAGGTGAAACTTCATTTTGCAGAGATCTATTTTTTTGAAGCAGGCCAGCGCGTGTTTGATGTAGACATTGAAGATGGGTTGGCCGGACTTAGGAACTTTGATATTCTGGCAGAAACTAGTAGAGACCGGGCTATAGTTAAAACCTTCTCTACCCTCATAGTACAAGATGACACCCTATCTATTGACTTTAAAGGAGTAGTGGATAACGCTAAAATCTCTGCTATTCAGGTACTGTTACTTAGTGATGAGGTTCCAGAGAATACTCCTCCTGTATTCAGCCTAAGTGAAAAGGAAATAGAGATAGAAAATACAAATACACAAAGCAGGACAGTGGAGGTAATCCCTGCTCCTGTACCTGAGGTGGAGAAAACCCAGCAGGTCACCTATTCTTTAACCCCAGCCAGTGTGGACTTTGCTACTGTCAGCATAGATCCAGAGACCGGAAAGATAAGCCTTACCCCTAAAGCTAATAGAAGCGGAGAGCAGACCTTCATCATTACAGCTGATGATGGACAGCCAGCTAATAACCTTCACGTGGAGAAGCTAATCATAAGGGTTATAGAATCTACCCAACAGGAGCCTGATCCCAAAGTACCTATCCCTTTCAGGATGAATGCAGGAGGAACTTCCTATGTTCTCCCTGATGAGAGCTTCTATGTGGAAGATCAGTTTTTTAATGAGGATACCTGGACATACGGGGTAAATAGATCCATCAGTGATACTGACATAGAGTACATCTATCAGACGGAAAGAGCAGGACCAGAAATTAAGTATGAAATCCCTATAGAGAATGGCACCTATAAGGTGGTGCTGAGATTTGCAGAGATTTTCTTCCAGGAGGAAGGCCTTAGGATTATGGAGGCAGGAGTAGAGAATGAAGGATTGATCCTGGAAAATTTGGATTTATATAAAATGCTGGGGATAGATCGTGCCTGGTATACTGTAGTAAGAAATATTTCGGTTACAGATGAGTATTTATCTGTCTACCTGAGGGGACTACAAGATAATGCCCAGATCAGTGGGATAGAGATTTACCGGAATGATGATGACAGTGTATTTCCTGAATTAGTATCCCTTCCTTTTCGGATGAACGTGGGAGGGGTAAGTGCTAACACATATCTTGGTGATTTTCAGGCAGATAAATATGTGCAGGGAAATAACCAAACCTACTTTATTAATGCATTGGTAGAAACGGAATTGGCGCCTTCTTTGTATCAAACCTACAGGGAAGGAGAAGAGATCATCTACCGCATTCCTGTAGGTATGGGAACGTATGACTTGAAACTGCACTGGATAGAGTGGGACAACAGTTTCCCTGGAGAAAGAATCTTTAGGGTTCAGGTAGAAGAAGAGGCTACCCTTCCGGAGAATATGGATGTATTGGCTTTTGTAAAGAAGGGACAAGTGTACACCCAGTCCTTATTAGCTGTGGAGAATACAGATGAGTGGCTGGATATTACCCTCACAGGCCTACGAAGAGGCGCTACCTTAGCCGCCATTGAAATACTACCAGAGGGGACATTAACAGCAGAGGAGGTGGCAGCCCCTATATTTAGGCTGGACAGAACCAGGGTGTCCATCCCTGCTAACTCAGCCGATGTAGAGGAGATCAATGCTATTCCTACATCCTCATTATCTGTCTCCTATCAGCTTATACCAGCTGTAAGTCAGATAGCTAATCTTCAGCTAGATGAAACCACAGGCAAGGTAGCTATGCTTGCCTTGGGAGGGCAGGTAGGGGAAGAGATGTTCATCCTGGAAGCTACCCACCAAGATAAGCGTTATCGGCAGGCTTTCTCCCTACAGATATCAGCTGTAGCCCCTCCTAGCCCTGATGATAGCCTGGCATATGCCATACGTATCAATGCCGGAGGTAAATCCTATGTAGACAGCCGAGGCCATACGTTTCAGGAGGATACCTTTTTTACCGGAAATTCATCTGTCTTTATTAACAGTGCTCAGATCCAGGGTACCCAAGAGCTTCCTCTCTATCAAACAGAGCGTATAGGAGAAGAGATGACATATGAGATTCCACTGGAGAAAGGAGAATATGATTTGTATCTACATTTTGTAGAAACCTTTTGGGATGAGGTAGGTAGGCGAATCTTACACGCGGAGATAGAAGGGCAGGTACTATTTGAATATTATGACATCTTTGGAGAAGTGGGTAAAAATAGGGTGGTAGTTAAGGCCTTTAAGGGGATTCAGGTAGAAGATGGGATATTTAATTTCAGACTGTATGCCTCCTCAAATGTAGCTACCTTGAGTGCCTTGGAATTAGTGAAAGTAAACGGGAAAGGAGGCATACAACTGACAGATTTACAACAATCCATACGTATAAATACAGGAGCGCAAGAGGACAAGGCTTTTGGGGGATTCATCTTTTTACGAGATAGCTTCTATGGTCCCTCTACCTCATTTCTCTCCTCTTCTCAGCAAGATATACAGGGCACTAATTTTGATGAACTCTATAAATATGGGAGGCAGTCAGCCCCTGGCGAACCCCTGGATTATGACATTCCCATGGTTAATGGACAGTATGAAGTATACCTACACTTTGCTGAGCAGGCTTCCGCCATTACCCAGTCCGGTCAGAGGGAGATGCAGCTAAGTCTGGAAGGAGAACTCATAGGCGCCCCCATAGATATTGTGAAAGAAAAAGGAATAGGGCATGCCCTAATTAAGCATTACACAGTTTCTGTGGCAGATAAGGAGCTTAACATCCAGTTACTACCCCTACAAGGAAGGCCTACCTTGGCAGCCATAGAAGTGCTTTCCCCACAGGACCAGGATCAGGCCATCATTCTGCAACCCAGTTTTACCTCCTTAGGTTCAGACTTTTCTGCGGGGAGGCTAACGGTTTTTCCTAATCCTACAGCTGGAAAGGTTAAAGTGCTTCTGGAGGGTGAATGGGAGGGAAAGGTAGAGATAAAGCTTATTAACTCCTTAGGACAGGAGATAGAGAGGCGCAAGCTCACAAAAGAGAATTGGATTCTGAAGGAACAGCTGGTATTTGAGAATGCGCCAAGTGGACTGTACTGGGTTCAGCTGACGGCTAAGAATGGGACACAGTCAAAGCTAATCTACAAAGAATAAGGCCAAAAAAAACCGAGCTATGCCCGGTTTTCCTCAAAGTACGAATAATCAATTGCTAGGGATTAGGTATCACCAACTCCTGTCCAGGATGGATCAGGTTGGGATCCTTTAAAATGTTAGTATTAGCATTGAATATCTTCATGTATTCTCCTGCCTTACCATAATATTCTTTAGCGATTTTACCTAGAGTATCACCTGAAACCACGGTATGCTTGTGGTAGTAATCAGTAACAGACACTTTAATGTCTGCAACTAGATCAGATGGTAATTCACCTCCAATCTCCTTAATTCTATCCCACATTTTATTTTTTTGGTACTGGGTTTCAGCTGTTCCTCCTATGTGAAGCTTTCCGTCTTTTTCTTCAACGTACCCGTCTGTTACCCCAAATTCTTGTCCAAGGTCTAGTACGGATTGATACTTTTCTTGAAGTGCCATATTGCGATAGTTTGCGTATTTCTGTCTGATTGTGCGCGAATTTACATAAATGTTTATTAATTCAAAATGACTTATATGTTTAAGCCGGAAACTGAAAAGTTCCCGGCTGTCAATGAATCCTATATTTTCAGGGATTCCTATAGCGCTATCTCCTTAGTTTCTCCTTCTTTAGTGAGGGTAACTACTTTCTCACATGCACCTTCTCCAAAGTCTACTTCCAGGATGTTATCTCCTCTGGTAAGCTCCACCTTCCCCATGACAGGTAGGCCTATACCCTGTATTCTACATCTTCTTTTAATCACTAAGGGCGCTAGAATGGTTCTGCTGTAAGCTATTCCATCTCTATTCACCCCGCTTCCTGATCCCTCAATCTGATACTCATCATTAAGTGGGCGACTTCCGCGTACCCATGTGCGGGTGTATGAGTTTTCTCTAGTAGCAAAGGTACCATCCGGCCAGGTTACCTTACCTCCTGTCAGCGTGGAGTTTAGGGTAATGAAGTCTTTGAAGTTTTCAGATACATTAGTTACTGTTCTGGTTCCCTCTAGTTTGACATTATTCACTGAAAAATCCATAAGCTCTGTGGTGATAACAGATCCTGGGAGGTACTTCCATCCTGTATAAGTAATCTGGATAGTCCCTTTTCTGACTCTACCATTAGGACCTGCACAGTCTCCAGCATAGAAAACGGTAATGGTCTTAGCAGGTTTATCATGAGTAATGACAGCACAGTTTGTCAATAACTCGTTAGTTGTCTCCATTTCTCTGGCCTCAATGGAGGTATCTTGTAGTTCTAATGCCTCATCTATGATTTCATCTACTACCTCATAGTTGGCGCTTATATCTGCCTGGACTTGAGCCATTTCTACATCCTCTGCTATGATTTCAGCAGTGGGGGAGCCTTCTTCATTTTCACATGAAGTTAAGCCTAGCATACAAGTAAGAGCTAAGAAAGTTAGGGCGTAGGAATATCTTCCGATAATTGACTTAATCGATTCCATACTTTTCAGAATGTTAATAGGTTAAAAGTTGTAATTTGTACTTTTCGAACTTTTTGAAGTACAATGCTTAGACTGAGCTAACCTTAAAGGGTTTAACTAACCTGAAAAAAAATACAGATATGTACTTGGATCAATTGAGAATAAGTGATTCCCCCTTAAAGGAAGAGAGGGGAGAGGCTTCTTGTATGATAGAGGCTACTTCAAGTTTTACTTGTCTAAATAGCAGGTGATCTCCTTCTGCAGAGAGCATCATGCCTAGCTCGCGCAATGGTTTATGCTGTGTATCATGGAGAAACATAGATCCCATAGCCATCCAATTTTCATTGTAAAAGCAATTAGCATTCAGTTGCGGGTGCAAAAAAGTGTTAATAGAGGGGGAATCTGCCAGAAAGGAATGCTGTTCAAAGCTGAGATCATAAGTGGAGAAAACTATTTTTATGTCTATCTGCCTTTTCTCTGCTTGTTGAATAAGGGTCCAGCTATGATCATCAAGACGGAAGTGTCTACTAACAATGGTTAAAGAAGTTTTGGCGTCTATGATGATGCCTTCGAGGAGGTAAGAGAGGCCATGGGTAGCTAAGAATTTAGCCATAGTTTTTATGTAAACTTACAGCTATAATCCTGCCAAAATTATAGTTTTGAATCCAGAATCGTACGCTTGTCAGAATTACTAGTGATATGCTCAGTTTTTTCCTGAGAAGAATCGAAGTGAGCTATTCTTTTATACCTGGTAAAGGTAGCTAAATGTGCCCCCTGCAAAGCTGCTATTACCAGGATCATGAAGACAAGACGTTTCCTGTAGCTCTTAATATCTATTTTGTAGGATCCCATCATCATGAAGGAACCACTAAGAAATCTTTTTAAGTTCTTCCACCATGAATGGTTAAACTTTTTAAGATGGTTATGACTATGACTAGCCAATTCTTTGGTAATTCTGTGGTCTATAAATTCTTCCTTATTTCTAAACTGGTGTAAGTGGAGATGTTCTTTAAGACTCATCATATGAGAAAGCAGCTTGTCTTCCGCCTGCTCTTCATCAGAGGATCTACTTATTCTTTGAGGAAGGGAAAAGTAAGCCTTTTCAGTTTCCATTAAGTGCGTCTCAAGAACTTTTACCTCCTTGGAAGGGGTAAGGTCAGCATATACTCCTTGAAGCTCTAACCGTTTTCTGTAAAAGTACCTGGAGTGTAGCATTTCTAAATAACTCCATCCATAAACAGATAAGAAATACACGATAAATCCGCTAAAAAACAGACTGTAAACTAAGGGGTGGTCCAAGGCCATGAGGGCGGTTTGGACTGGATTTATATACTGGGTGGTATGAGAGGTGAGGAAAATATTCTCATGCTTAAGATAAAAGAATACTCCTTCAATGACTATGATCCCTAGAAAATAGATCAAAAACGCAAACATGGACACATGCTTTACTGCATAGACCAGCCTCCAATGGGTCATTTTCCTAACGGAACTTAGCGTACTCTCAGCATACTCCTTACTACTTAAATATGGTAGCAAGCCTCGTGTACAAAGTAGGTAGACCCCCAAACACAAAATCGCACATAAATATACAGACATACAAGGGTGCTTTCTTAAAGGGATTTATTAATCCCATAAAAGTAATATATATATAATAATTTAACCAACCAAAGAATGGGATTGTTGAAGAAGTGAGTCTTGACCCTTCCCGGAATTGGTTCTAGATTGCAGGATACATAACTAATACTCTTAACCTATTAATTTATGTTCTTCCCTATTGATTATAGTAAATTAATGATTAGACTTCTGATATTTTCTATGATGTGTATTATTTTCTGTCAGGAAGTAGGTGATGGTAAATCTGAACCTGATTCCCCAGACACTGATGTGGAGGTGGCTGAAAAAAGGATGGAAAGGACAAGCTCAACCTCTGGAATTTCAGCTAATACAGGTATTGATAATCGAGTAGTGCAGGTGGTGGACTACCTAACTTCTGAAGAAAGCCCCCTTAATGATCCAGCTAGTTATGCACCTATCAAGTGGTATCAGGTATATGTAAATGGAGATTCTTCTCAGTTTACGGTGAACCATGAATTCAGGGCTAAGGATGAAGATGGGGTATATAGAAGATATGGAATACAATTTCTCTTAGATGATAAAGGGAAAGTAGTAGGCATGCAAGACCCTGGGTAATGGAAGGCAACCCACCGCAGAATTTCATTCAAATTTCTACTCTCTACCCTAACGTAAAGCTAGACTATGAGTTTTTCTATTCGTCAAGCAGGAACTGAAGATGTTCCTGTTATCCTACAGTTTATACAAGCTTTAGCAGATTATGAGCATTTATCTCATGAAGTCACTGCTACTGAGGAAAGCCTTTCTCATTCCTTATTTGCTGAGCCAAGGACAGCCGCCTGTCTATTAGCATATGAAGGAGACCGGGCAGTGGGCTTTGCCTTATATTTCTATAATTTCTCTACCTTTCTAGGAAAGAAGGGCATTTATTTAGAAGATTTATTTATAGACCCTGCCTTTAGAGGGAAAGGATATGGAAAAGCCCTGCTTACTGCTTTAGCTAAACAGGCAGTTAAGGAGGACTGTGGAAGGGTTGAATGGTCAGTCTTAGACTGGAATGAGCCATCTATTAACTTCTATAAAAGCCTGGGTGCTGTACCTATGGATGAATGGACCGTTTTTAGACTTACTGGAAATGCCTTAATAACCCTAGGAGAATAGAGGGATTTATAAGTAGGTTTTGTATGAAAATTAGATGCCGTTTGTAATAATTCCAACGTTTAGGATACTAAGCTTACAATAAGGTTAAACATTTTTACGCCTATTACGAATTAACTTCCACCAACTATGAATCATCCTATTAAGAAACTATTGTTTATCGTTCTTCTTATAGCTGTATCCTGTTCTCCCAAGCTTCAAAATACAACACCAGCCTCTACAGTAAACAGCTTGTTATGGAAAATTTCCAAAGATGGGGTGCAGCCTTCATATGTGTATGGTACATTCCATCTTTTGCCACAGGCTGACTTTCAGCTTTCAGAGAAAGTCCAACAAGCGTTTGGAGAATCAGAGCAAATTGTGCTAGAACTGGATATGGATCAGGAAGGCATGCAAATGGAGATGCTGAAGTATATGAGTATGACAGATGGAACTACTATCTCTTCCTTACTCCCAGAAGAGGATTATCAGAAATTAGACAGTATTCTAACTAGTACTATCGGGATGGGATTAGCCATGATGGATACATGGAAGCCTTTTTTCATCAGCACCTTTTTGCTCACTAGTTATATAGAAGGGACGCCTGCCAGTTTTGAGATGTCCTTTGTACAGATGGCAAAGGAGCAGGAGAAAGAGATTCTAGGATTGGAAACTATAGCTGAGCAAATGGCGGCAGTAGATAAGATGGACTATAGAAGCCAGACCCAAATGATTTCAGAGATGCTAAATGAAGAGGACAAGATGCGTAAGAGTTTTCGGGAAATGCTGGATTTATATAAGAATGAGGATGTGGAAGGCCTATATGCTTACACGAAGGCATACATGGAGAACCCAGAAGAAATAGAAGCCATGATCACAAATAGGAATGAGAGCTGGATCAGCCGCATAGGAGAAATAGCCTCAGACAAATCTACCTTCTTTGGGGTAGGGGCAGGTCACCTGGGAGGAGAGAAAGGCGTCATCTCTCTGTTAAAGGAGGCTGGCTATGAGGTAGAGGCTGTGAGGTAGGGATTATTTACACGTAAAGAAATGAAAGCCATTCTTAGGTCAACCTGAGGATGGCTTTTACCATATACAGAATTTTATGTTGGTAAAAGTATTCCTCTCTATTTTTGAAGTCGTACTATATTATTTGATCAAAATACTGTTTTTCAGTATTTACTAGGTTTGTATGATTTAAGATAGTAAAATATAGTATATGCTTCTTTAGGTGCCGCATAGTCATATATGTAAGGAATTTCTGGCTGGGATATGTTTACAGTTGATGAATCTGGGTATTGAATGATAAGCATGTGTGTGCGTCCATTGAATGATTTCAAGGGCACATATGTAATAGTTTGTAAATCAGTATTTTAAGAGATTAAAATGAATATGGCTTACATTAATCGTTGACTAAGGGATCCAGGTCTAATTTGACAATTAGTAAAAAATTGGAATGTATATTTACTAAT
>JBCCLI010000070.1:0-21686 GCA_039026975.1 Bacteroidota bacterium
AGTAGATGTAGTAAAAAGCCTTAACAGCCTTCCGGGAGTATCTACTGTAGGAGAAGGGGCAAGTGGATTTAACGTAAGAGGTGGAGGGATAGGCCAAAACCTAATTCTATTGGATGAAGGCCTCATTTTCAACTCCAGCCACGCGTTGGGGTTATTTTCTGTTTTCCATGCAGATGCCTTAGAGAAAGTCGCATTATACAAAGGACATATTCCAGCCAAGTTTGGAGGGAGAAATTCTTCCGTCTTAAAGGTAGAAGTAAAAGAAGGAGACTATCAGGATTTTCATGGTACTGCTGGTATAGGCCTGTTTGCTTCCCGCTTTCAGGCAGATGGGCCTATATTTAAAAACAAGCTTTCCTTCAATGTAGGCTTCAGGTTTTCCTACTCTGATTGGTTGCTGAGTTTAGTAGATGATTTTGATGTCAGTAACAGTAGTGCCGGATTTAATGACCTGACCTCTAAGCTAAGTTATAGGATCAGTGATAAAACCCGTTTATCCGCCTCATGGTTCCAGTCTTCAGATGAATTTACTTTCAGTGATGAATTTGGATATGAGTGGAATTCAAGACTGGGGAATTTCAGGTGGAGACAGATCTATAATGATAAGTTTACGTCCTTGGTCTCAGTAGGAACAGGTACCTACACTAGTGAGCTGACGGAGCCTGGAGGGCCAGAAGCTTTTAGGTTGGAGAATGGTGTGGATTTCTACAAAGCGAAAGCCCTTTTTAACCTAAATCCCTCTCCTGCTCACAAATTTGAGTTTGGGGCGGAAGGCATTATATATGACATGAAGCCAGAAGTAGTTTCCCCTCTGGGAGAACAGTCATTCGTACGGGCAGAACAGCTGGAAAAAGACCAAGGGACTGAGTTGGGATTCTTCATAGAGGATGAAATCAAGATTAGTGATTTATGGGGTATATCCCTGGGACTTAGGTATAGCCATTTTTCCCAGGATGGCCCCGGTATTACCTACCTCTATGAAGAGGGAGGGCCACGAGAGATAGAGAATACGACTGATTCTATCCAGTTCCAGTCTGGAGATGACATCCAAACTTACAGTGGGCTGGAACCCAGGGTTTCTGTAAGATGGTTATTAGATGAGGAGAGTAGCCTAAAAGCTTCCTATAATAGGATGAGGCAGTATATGCACCTGATCTCCAATACTACGGCAGCTACTCCGGTAGATTTCTGGCAAACCAGTACCCAGTATATTTTTCCTACAGTAACTGATAACTACTCCATAGGATATTATAAAAGCTTTGCCCAGAATATGTGGGAAACTTCCCTTGAAGGCTATTACAGGAGTGGAGAAAATGTAGTGTCCTATAAAGAGGTTCCGGACTTACTGTTGAATGCTCAAATAGAGACAGAATTAGTCCCCGCTGAAAGTAGGGCATACGGAGTAGAGTTAAGTATTAAAAAAGTAAGAGGGAAACTAAGTGGATGGCTAGCATATACCTACGCCAGGACTGAGTTAAGAACAGAAGGAAACTTCCCTTCAGAAATTATTAACCAGGGAGATTGGTTTCCGGCAAATTTTGATAAGCCGCATCAGATCAACTTACAGTTGGCCTTACAGGCAAATATCAGAAATTCTGTTTCTTTGAACTTTACCTATGAAAGTGGAAGACCGGTAACAGCACCTGTAGGAAATTATATTATAGATGGTCAGCCTATCCCTCAATATTCACTCCGTAACGCTTTCAGAATCCCTGATTATCACAGACTGGATTTGGCCTGGACCATGAATAACGGAATCATTAAGAGGAGGAAGTACAAAAGTACCTTCACATTTGCTATATATAACCTGTATGCTCGCAGGAATCCATTTTCCATTTTCTTTAAACGGGAGAATGGGGTACCTAATGCATTTAGATTATCAGTCATAGGTACCATGGTACCTTCAATCACTTATAACATAAGCTTCTGATTCATGCAAAAAATATTCACCTACCTGTGCATAGGATGTCTGGGAATCCTCTTTGGAGGCTGCGTAGAAACGGTAGACCTGGAAGCCCCCAGGATAGAGGATGAGCTTGTCATTTATGGAGCCCTACATGCCGGAGTAGGCAGGAATGAAGTCCAGCTCGGCTATACCCAGAGGTTTGGTACGTTTAGTATTCAGCCGGAGACTGGAGCTAGCGTACGCTTTATGGATAGCCGTGGGGAAGTGTATAGCTGTGTGGAAGAAACCCCTGGCACTTATGTGTGGGTAAATACGGACAGACCCGTACGTGCAGGAGAATCTTTTACCCTGGAGGTATCTACGACAGCTGGTATTACCTACAAATCTACGCCTGAAACAGTTCCGGGCTTTCTCCCTATCAAAGATATTTATTTCACCCTGAATGATGATGTGATAGAAGATCAGTTTGGAAATGAGTTTACCCAGACCTTTGTAGATGTATTTGTAGACATAGATATTAGGGAGTATGAAGGTAGGCCGCTACTCAGGTGGAGAACAGAGAATGCATATACCTTCCGTGAAATAGAGCTACCCACCTTTTGTCCACCGCAGAATCCCATCAAACGCTGCTATATAAATGATGGCGTAAAACAGCCTGAGGAAGTGTTGCTATTAGATGGAAATGATGTGGAGAGAGGAGAAGTAAAAGGAATCTGGGTAGGGCGTAAAGCCTTTGACTCCACTTTCAATGATGTAAATGTATTTAGGGTATTCCAGCGCACCCTGACCTTAACTGGCTTTACCTACTGGGTTAATCAGGAAAAGGTGTTCAGCCAGGGGGGAAGTATCTTTGACTCTTCTCCCACTTCCGTGAGGGGGAATCTGGTCAATCAGAATGATCCTGAAGACCAAATCCTGGGTAATTTTGAAGTGTTTAGTGCAGATACCGCGCTTATTTCCATGACCCTAACAGACTTTACACCTGATATCCCACCTGAAGTATGTGTTTTTAGAAGGTGTAATGTAAATGCCCCTTGTCTTGCCTGTGAGCTGGTGCCTAATAGTTCTCTCACGAAACCAGACTTTTTCCCTTAATCTTATGAATAGATCTACAAATAATAGTTGTATTCTCCCTGCTTTGAATAGGAAGCTATTAACTGGGAGTAAGCTAATAGGAATGTTGATGTGTCTGTTCTTTCTCACTTCTACCCTTTTATATGGACAGGCAGAGATGCACGTACACATGGATAAGGGGTTCTATGTGGGTGGAGAAAGAATCTGGTACACCTTATATCTTACCCGGGATGATGGCCTTCCCCTTTCACAGGGTACTGTATTCATCAGCTGGTATAACCAGGAAAAGGAAGAGGTTCAGATCCAACAATACCTGGTAACAGATGGAAGAGCTGCAGGTAGCCTATTTCTAGGGGAAAAGTTTACTCAAGGGAACTACCTCTGCCGGATTTCTTCTCCTAATCTTATACCTACTAAGTGGTTAGTGAAAGATTATCTAATCCCAGTCTTCACCCCTACGCAAGAGGAAGATTCTCCGGGAGAATTATCTGAGGAAACTCTCTCAAGAACTGAAGATAAGAGGGTAGAACTTAGCCAGGAAGTCTATACGCCACGGGAGGTAGTTCAGATTACTACTACTGCTAGCAAAGGCAAATACAGCCTAAGTGTAATAGATGTAGCCCATGCAGAACCATTCATGGAAAATAATCATTTCCTGGGCACCCAGCAGATCCCTTTCTCAGGTGCAGAAGTCTCCCTTGACTTAACCAAATGGAACTTAGCAGGAAAAATCATCAAAGCTAGTGGGGAAGAGTTACCCGGATTGGTGGGTGTGTATTGGGTAGAGAAAGATACCATATTGACTGTAAGGCCTCAGAAGGGGATATTTTCCATCCAACTCCCATATGCAGTAGGTAGACAGCACTTTCAGGTAATGGATTCTGGCCTTTTTCCAGATAATGAGTTCGGAGTGAGCTGGGAAGCCTCCCCCCTACCTGTTTCAGCTGATATTCCTCCTATTCCATCTTTAGAACCTCTTACTAGCAAGCAAAAGCAGTATATCTACTGGTTTACCAGAAGACAATTACTAAATAGAATTTTCCAGGTTTCAGCTCCAGTCGAGACTGCTAATACGGAAAGTGAGGCCAAAGGTGAAGAACCAGATAGAGCTTATGACTCTCAGGAATACTTAGCTTTTCAGGACTTAGAATCCTTTTGTAGGGAGGTGCTGGCAGGCGCAATAAAGATTGACGCTAAAGGTTCCCGCAAGGGATTTAAGTTATTGAATTATGATTCCAAACTAAGATATCAATACGAACCACTTGTATTCATAGATGATAGAGTATTGAAAGACCCCAGTCAGATATGGGAGGTAAATTGGAAGAATATTGATAAGATAGAGCTATATGCTACCCATCAGAGTACATCAGTACATTTTGGCTCGGCAGGAGTGAGAGGTGGAGTCTTTCGGTTGTACACAAGAGGAAAGCAAGCCTTAGTGGAAAGACTAGACTTTCTCCCTACCAGTGAGATTGACGGATTAAGCATACAAGAGTCATTCCTACCACCATCAGAGCTAGCAGGAGGAAAGCCCTACATTAGGCCTTTGGTGCACTGGGATGCAGCCCTTGATGTGGAGGTTGAGAAGGTTAAGGCTACCTTTCAGCATTCTGATGTAAAGGGTAATTTTAGAATAGACATAAAGGGAGTTACTGCTGAGGGAGAATGGGTAGAAATATCTGACACCTATCAAGTGCAGTAATGCTTCAGCCTTTTACCACACTAAATGTCTTTGATTAGCATGGATAGCCAAGTGTTTTGTGAGACTATTCATACCTACTTCCGTTACCTGGAACAGGCTGATCTGGCAAAAGTATTAACCCTTTTTGGGGAGGAGGGAAAGGTGTATTCTCCTGTTTATGGAGTAAAAGAGATAGAGCCTTTTTACAGAGGATTATTCCATGATACGGAAAAAAGTGTGATCAGCATACATGCCATTATGGCTAATCTGAATGATCCTTACCATCTGTCAGCCAGGTTTAGTTATCAATGGAAAAGGGTAGATCAGCCAGCAGTAACCTTTGAAGGGGTAGATCTTTTTAGCTTTACAAAAGAAGGGAAAATAAGCCAGCTGGAAATAATATATGATACCAGCGTACTGGAATAGATATTTTTGTATCTTTTCATTCTTTTACTACTACCTACACTGTTGCTTGTATGCTACCCTTACGAAAGGTACTAGGGACTGTCCATATTCTGTTTATTTCCTTACTGGTACATGCCCAGTCGGAATCTCCGCTTTCTGCTAGCTGGAATGGCTTACTGAGCTACGCTACCACCTCGGAATTCCTTGAAGCCTTTTCCACCCAATGCCTTATTCCTCTTTATTATGAGCCCGCCTCTTTTCCCCAGAAAGCGGTCAATATAGCAGTAGGGACTTATACTTTAGAAGAAATCCTAAGAGAAGGCTTAGCCACTCAGAGTCTTGACTACATTCTGTATCAGGATCAGGTATTGGTCATCCTGCCGCAGGAGGTATTAGCCCAACTCAACGAGTATCAGTCAGTCCAGCCGCCTATTGGAGATCAGCAGAACCTGGCAGCTCCTGACCGCGTCTTGGGAAATAAACTACTACCCTCCTTAGAAGATACCCTGACCATTAGTGGGATACTCCTGGATGAGGAAACGGGAAGACCTGTAGAAGGAGGAAGAGTGGCCTTACCCGACCAGCAAACATTTAGCCTTTCAAATGATCAAGGTGTATTTACCCTCCGCATGCCTAAGGGGCGGCAGAATGTGTGGGTTCAGAAACTAGGATATGAACAGTTGAGAGAGGTAGTGGAAGTATGGGGAGCAGATTCTCTATCATTTGTAATAAGTGAAGAACCTTACAGCTTGGAGGAGGTATTGGTTCAGGCAAGAGCAACAGATGCTAATATTCGCACATTAGACGTAGGGCTTACAGAATTAAGTATAAAGAGCATCAAAGAAATTCCTGCATTTCTGGGGGAGACTGACCTGGTGAAAAGCCTCATCAGTCTGCCCGGTGTATCTTCTGTGGGAGAAGGGGCTAGCGGATTTAACGTAAGAGGGGGGGGTGTAGGCCAAAACCTCATCATGATGGATGATGGAATCATATTTAATTCCAGTCATGCCTTAGGATTCTTTTCTGTATTCCATGCTGATGCCATGGAGAAGGTGGCCCTTTATAAAGGCCATGTCCCAGCCAGATTTGGGGGAAGAAATGCCTCTGTCATGGAGGTGAAAGTAAAAGAGGGAGACCTGGAAAACTTTCACGGAAGTGGAGGGATAGGATTATTTGCTTCCCGCCTACAGCTGGAAGGCCCTATTCTCAGAGATAAACTTTCCTTCAATGTAGGACTCAGGTTCTCCTATTCAGACTGGTTATTAGGACTAGCCAGAGACCCGGAGGTGAGTAGTAGTAGTGCAGCCTTCAATGATATAAATGCCAAGCTTAGCTGGCGCTTGAGTGATGAAGCGAGAATTTCTGCCTCCTGGTTCCAGTCAGCAGATGAGTTCAGTTTCAGTGATGATTTCGGCTATGGATGGAATTCTACAGTAGGCCATATTGAATGGCGACAAATTTTTAGTGATGAATTCACCTCCTTAGTTTCTGTATCAACAGGAACCTATGGCAGTGATCTCTTTGAGCCTACAGGTCAGGCTGCCTTCACCCTGGAAAATGGGATAGAATTTTATAAGGTAAAGCCCACCTTCAATTATAATCCTTTGCCGGGGCACAGGTTTGAATTTGGAGCAGAATGGATCAGGTATGAGATGAATCCTGAGACTATTCAACCCAGAGGAGAACAATCATCCATTCTGGCCAGGGCAATAGAAAAAGACCAGGGAAACGAACTAGCCTTTTTCCTGGAAGATGAAATAGATATTAATGATTTGTTTGGCATATCTATAGGGCTACGCTATAGTAGCTTTCAGCAAACAGGACCAGAGTTATCCTATATCTATGAAGAAAGTGCCCCTAGAGAAGCGTTCACTACAGTGGATTCTGTTAGGTTTTCCAGTGGAGAAGAAGTACAGCGCTATGATGGCTTTGAACCCAGGGTTTCTTTTCGTTGGTTGCTAGATGAGACCAGTAGCCTGAAGCTTAGCTATAACAGGATGCGGCAGTATGTCCACCTTATCTCAAATACTACTGCCACTACTCCTGTAGATTTCTGGCAAATCAGTACCCAGTATATTCCCCCTACCATCTCAGATAATTACTCAATCGGCTATTACAGAAATTTCTCCCAGAACCTGTGGGAGACCTCTCTGGAAGCTTATTACAGACAAGGAAAAGAGGTAGTAGCCTATAAAGATCTACCTGAGTTATTACTGAATCAGCAGCTGGAAACGGAAATTTTACCTGCAGAAAGTAGGGCATGGGGGGTAGAACTAAGTGTTAAAAAGACATCTGGTAAATTGAGAGGGTGGATCGCCTACACCTATGCGAGGACGCAGCTACGCGCCATAGGAGACTTTCCCTCCGAGATCATTAATGAAGGAGAGTGGTATCCTGCCAACTGGGAAAAACCCCACCAGCTTAATATGCTGGCCACCCTCCAGGCAAATACACGAAATACGATCTCCCTAAACTTCACCTATGAGAGTGGAAGACCCGTAACGGCCCCTGTAGGAAATTACCAAATAGGGAATACGCTAGTCCCACAGTATTCATTCAGGAACGCTTTTAGGATACCTGATTACCATAGGCTAGACTTGTCCTGGACCACGGATAATGGCATTATCAAAAGGCGGAAATTTAAGAGCTCATACACCTTTGCTATATATAATCTCTATGCCCGAAGAAATCCCTTCTCTATATTCTTCAGACGAGAAGACGGTATTTCCAGGGCCTTCAGGTTATCAGTTATTGGGACCATGATCCCTTCTGTTACCTATAACCTCAGATTTTAAAGCAGATGCGACATATATATTTACTTGTGGTATTGGTAGCTTGCTGTGGGGTAGTAACCAGCTGCATAGAAGCTGTGGATCTAACAGCTACTAAGGTTGAAAGTGAATTAGTGATTCGGGCGGCTGTCTTGGCAGGTACAGGAAGGAATGTAGTAGAACTGGGGTATACACAGGAGTTTGGGACTACCATCCCTTTACCAGAGAGGCAAGCTACTGTATCTGTAACAGATGGACAAGGGAATACTTTCTCCTTCACAGAGGAAGAGCCTGGAATCTATGTATGGATGAATGAAAACAGACCTATACTTCCAGGAGAGACATTTACCCTAACTCTTAGTACCCAAGGTGGAGAAATATTTTCCTCCTCTCCGGAGACTGTTCCCGGGCATATACCCATCAACAACATCTACTATGAGGTCAGACAAGATGATTTCATCAATGAACTAGGTAATCCTTTGACTAAGAATTTTGTAGATGTATTTGTAGATATAGCGCTAGAAGGAGTGGAAAATGTCAGTTTCTTAAGATGGGAGACGGAGAATGTGTATTTATTCTGGGAAGTAGATAAACCTAAGCCTCCTTGTAGTCCCTTCTATGTTCCGGGAGTCTGCTATATATATGATGGTAAAATGCAACCGGAAGAGGTTATTCTTCTGGATGGAAGAGAAAATAGAGGAGGAGAAATAAGCCGAATATGGGTGGGAAGAAAGCAGCTAGATTCCACCTTCAACCAGCTAAATGGATTTGAAGTGGTTCAGCATAGTATGACGCAGTCTTCCTTTACCTACTGGGATGATGTAGCTAAAGTGGTATCCCAAGGAGGGAGTATATTTGATTCTCCGCCCGCAGCCGTAAGAGGAAACATATTTAATGTAAATAACCCTCTGGATCAGGTATTAGGGGCATTTGAAGTGTTTAATACTGATACGGCCCACCTCCTAATATATAAAACTGACCTGGCACCAGAATATGTGCCTCCCAGATATTGCTTACCGCTGCGGTTTGATCCATGTACCTTCTACAGGCCATGTGATAACTGTTTTGTCATTGAAAATAGCTCAGGTATAAGGCCTGCCTTTTTCCCTTGATCATGATGAAAAGTAGCATATATAGACCTGTATTAAGAGGAAAGCCTAAGATGGGTTATTCGCTTAGCGTGTATGTATATGTACTTGTGTGTGGGGTACTGCTATGTTCTGCATGTGTAGAGGCTGTGGACCTGGATGCCCCTGCTTTTGAGGAGGAACTGGTCATTTATGGAAGCGTATCTAAGGGAATAGGTGAGCAGGTGGTGAAAATAGGGATGACCAGACCCTTTGAGTCAGTAGTCGAGAGACCGGAAATAGGGGCAAGTGTATCTGCTATAGATCAGCAGGGGAATAGCTACTTTTTTGAAGAAACAGAAGAAGGTATTTACAGATGGAATAATGAGAATAGACCTGTGGAAGTGGGAGACTCATTTTATCTATTAGTAGACTTAGCGGATGGGAGGCGTTTTCAGTCCTCAGTAGAGAGAGTACCTGAAAATATACCTGTGCGTGATGTGTATTTCGAAATCACTACAGAGGTATTCATCAATGATATTGGAAATCCCGTGGATGACAGGTATGTGGATATTTTCCTGGACCTGGACATCCCAGACACAGATGCTGTCCCCTTTCTTAGATGGGAAACGGAGAATCTGTATCTGTTTATAGAAGTTGCTATAACAAATACGAGATGTGGCCCTGCCAACTTTCCTAGGACCTGTTTTGTGAATGATGGCTTTACTCAACCCCGGGAGGTAATCACTTTCAGCGGAATAGATAAAAAAAAGGGGTTAGTAGAAGGAATATGGGTAGGGAGGAAGGCCTTTGATTCCACCTTTAACCAGCGAAATATATTTTCCATCTATCAGCACGCTTTCTCAGCTAATACCTACCAGTATTGGGCGGATGTGGGCGAGGTGCTAAACCAAAGCGGAGACATCTTTGACAGACCTCCAGCTGCAGTGAGGGGAAACATAAGAGAAGTAGGGACCCCTGATAAGGTGATCCTTGGACACTTTCAGGCCATTAATGTAGATACCATCAGATTTGATATTTGGAGGCAAGATATAGCGCCAGTACAGGTACCTCCTTACTGCTTTCCGCGTTGGTTTGATCCCTGTGCGTATTATCCACCCTGCTTAAATTGCACTTTAATCCCTAATAGTACTTTAACCCGACCTCCTTACTTATAGTTACTATGAGAGAATACATTAAAGAATATTTGTTCACAGATAGCAGACAGTATACAAGGCTGCAAAAGACTAAGGTAGAAGAGGAAAGAGGTATATTATTTATAGGATAAAGCCTGATGATTATGAGAATAGAGATGAGGCATATATCTATTTTTTTAGTTCAGCTTTGTCTGGGAGGCTTACTGCTTTCCCTATCTGGCTGCATAGAGGCAGTAGAGTTAGCTTCTTCAGAAATAGAGGCTGAGCTGGTTATTTCAGGGAGTATTTCTTCAGGGATAGCTACGCATCAAGTGGAAATTTTTGTGTCTAGTCCCTTTGGGGATGCAGTCCCTGACTATGTAGGGGGGGCAAGTGTGGCAGTAGTAGATGAATTAGGCGTTTCCTACCCTTTTACAGAAGGAGAGACGGGAAGATATAGTTGGAAAAATGAAAATAGACCCATAGCGGTAGGGGAGTCATTTTACCTGCAGATAGTGCTTGATGACGGGAGAGAGTACAGGTCAGCTGTGGAAAGAGTTCCCAGTTCCATTCCTATCCAGAATGCCTATTTTGAAATAAAGACGGACGTCATCACTAATGAATTAGGCTTTCCCCTGGAGAATAAATTTTTAGACGTTTTCGTAGATATAGAACTTCCCAGCAGGGAGGAGTCTTCCCTTCTAAGATGGGAAACAGAACGGGTGTATGTTTTCCAGGAAGTGGACTGGCCTAAGCCCCCTTGTGATCCTAGAAGGTTTCCCAGAACCTGTTACGTATTTGAAGGAAAAACCCAGCCCCAAGAGGTAATTTTGCTGGATGGAGATGAGCTGCAAGTGGGACCAGTAGAAGGGATTTGGGTAGGGAGAAAACGGCTAGATTCTACTTTTAATCAGTTGAGTGTATTTACAGTAGTCCAAAAATCATCTTCCCGTACCTCTTTCAACTATTGGCAGGACGTAGCTACTATCTCCTCTGAGGGAGGTAGTATTTTTGATGCGCCCCCTGCGCCGGTAAGAGGGAATATAGTAAATGCTAATGATGAGAGAGAGCAGGTACTAGGGAATTTTGAAGCAGTAAATGTAGATACTGCCAGAGTGATCATTTTTCCTACTGACCTGGATCAAAATTTTGTTCCTCCCTATTGTCAGCCTGTCAGGTTTAGGCCTTGTGAATATTATGCACCTTGTCTTTTCTGCCAGCTGATCCCTAATAGTACACTGGAAAGGCCTGACTATTTACCCTAAGACTATGCTGAAAACTGTTGTCATTATGAATCTGTGGAGAATGAGTATGCTGCTATTGCTTTTCTTGGGCATTTCAGGCTACGCTATTGCTCAGAATTATATTTCTCTTCATACAGATAAGTCATTTTATGTAGTAGGGGAGCGTATATGGTTTTCTGCCTATCTCACATCTGAATCTGGAAAGCCCATTTCAAGCGGAGATCTTTCCATCTCTCTTTTTCATGAGTCGGGAGAAGAACTACTTACTGCCTTATTTCCTATCAAAGATGGACAGGTAGCAGGAGACGTATACTTGGAAGAATCCTTACCCGTAGGTAATTACCTTTTCAGCATGAGCAGCTTAGCCATTAAGCCTAATGAGATGTATGCGCAGCATGTTATTCTCCCTGTTTTACATCCTTCTCTTATGGAGACACTACAGCTGCCTGAGTCTGTTTGGCCTTCCCTTTTGGTTCAAGAATTACCTACTGAGACTCCTAATGTAACGGTAGACATGGGGGTTGAATCCCTTAGCCCTAGAAAAATGATAAATGTAAGCCTAGGTTCCCCTCAGCTGAAAGGAAGAAAGGTATCAGTAGCTATCAGGCACCTTAATCAGACAGGGCTAAGCGAAATCCAACAGTTGGCAGGTACTTTTACCCCTACCTCTTCCAGCTACCCATATTCTCCAGATAGCTGGAACCTACAGGCTGGGTTAACTAAAGCCGGGGGAGGGATTTTACCAGATATGGTCAATGTATATTGGGCTGAGCAGGATACCCAAATGCTAAGTAAAGTCACTGACGGGAGCTTTTCCCTTAGCTTACCCAAAAGAAGTGGCGTTCAACATTTTCAGGTGCTTGACGCCAGTCCCTTCCCTGACCATAATTTTCAAGTGGCCTGGGAGCAGCAAGGAAAAGAGCGCATTTCCTTACCGCCCATCCCTCCTATGGGAGAGTTATCAGAAGAACAGAAAAGCTACCTCTACTGGTTTCAGAGAAGGAAATTAGTAGAGAGGTTGTTTCAATTCAATTTAGTTTCTCCTGCTGAAGAAGAAGGTACCACTTTGGTTCGTCCCAAAGCAGATAAGTCATACTCCTCTCAGAAGTACCTCGCCTTTAAAGATTTGGAAGCATTTATACGGGAGGTACTTTCGCCTGCCGTAAAAGTAGTCTCTACTGGCAGGCAAAAAACCATCAGAATGTTGAATTTTGATTCCAGGGTAAGGTTCACCCAACCCCCTCTAGTATTTCTGGATGGGTACCTTATGGAAGATGTCAGTCAAGTGTGGGAGGTCAACTGGAATAATGTAGATCGACTGGAATTATTTGGCTCACATGAGACTATTTTCCCCTACTTCGGACCTATGGGGCAGGGTAGGGGCGTGATACGCTTATTTACCAAAGGGAGGCAGAACTTTGAGGGAAAGATTAGCTACCTGCCTATTTCCTCTTTAGAAGCTTATTCTCCTCCTCACACCTTCCAATTGCCAAATAATGAATTGGCTAAACCGGATTTAAGACCTGTTCTTTTCTGGGACGGAAGCCTACTGATGGATAAAGAAGGCCAGGCAGAAATCAGCTTTCCCCATTCAGACCTGAAAGGTCAGTTCCTCATAGAAGTGAAAGGCCTTCAGGAGGATGGAACATTCTTTACTGCCTTTTACCCCTACGAGTTAGACTAGCGAAAAGGGAAATGGATAGTGCCTTATCAGCCATTTGCATGATCATGGGAGAATTTTTCTATTTTGGGCCATGCTTATAGCAAAAGGAATTGAAAAGTATTATGGTAGCCTGCATGTACTGAAAGGGGTAGATATGGAATTGGCTACGGGAGAGGTAATGTCCTTAGTAGGAACCTCAGGAGCAGGAAAAAGTACCTTACTCCAGGTCTTAGGTACCCTAGATCAGGCTGATAAGGGAAAAGTTCAGTTTGAAGGCCAAGATATATTTGGGCTAAGTCAAAAGCAGCAGGCTGCTTTCCGGAATAAGCACTTAGGATTCATTTTTCAGTTCCACCATCTGTTACCAGAATTTACCGCCTTGGAGAATGTATGTATGCCTGCCTTTATCGCGGGAACTGGGAAGGGAGAAGCTATGGAAA
Source organism: Bacteroidota bacterium (assembly GCA_039026975.1). GTDB lineage: Bacteria > Bacteroidota > Bacteroidia > J057 > J057 > JBCBKZ01. The sequence continues at coordinate 13,388 of JBCCLI010000070.1, forward strand.
AAGCTACTTCCTTACTAGAGCGGCTTGGATTAGGAGAAAGACTGGAACACAAACCTTCCGAATTATCTGGAGGAGAACAGCAGCGAGTAGCCGTAGCCAGGGCTATTATAAATGACCCTAGCCTGGTATTAGCTGACGAGCCTACGGGTAACCTGGATTCTGCCAATAGTCATGGACTATATGACCTGATTTTTGAGTTAGCCCATAGCATGAAGGTTAGTTTTTTGATAGCTACCCATAACCAGGAGCTAGCGGCTAAGGCAGATAAATCTGCCCGGATAAAGGATGGGATAATAGTTTCTACTTGAGTTATTCTTCCAGGAAGTTATTAAAGTCCACCTTATCCTGGTGGATAATCACCTTATCATTAATCAGCCTACTTAAGGGAAAAACTACGTACTCTTTTCCTGTGAAAAGAGTTAAGGACACATTGGTCATTTTTACGATTTGTCCCTTAAAATCATCTATGCTGATGACCTGTCCTACTTCAAAATTTCCCCTGGTGTAGAAGGAGGTGAGTATACTGGAAAGTACATTTCTGGCAGCAAAGCCATAAGCTATGGCAAAGGCCAGGAATACGCCTCCCAGAATAATATAGATGTTGGAGGTGATGATATCCGTATTGATTCCTGCCTGATTAAGGGCAGTAATGATGATGGCTATTAGGAGAATGTAAAAAACGCCATTACTCATGATTCTCCAGGCAGAAATTCCAAAGGTTTTGGCTGAACGAGCAATCATCCCTTTTATCGCATCTGCAATATAAAATCCCAAAGCTAGAATTAAGAAGGCTGTAAAGAGCTTGGGGAGATAGGCAATGAGCTCCCCTACCTGTTCCGTAACTATGTTAAGTCCGATGGTCTCGGCTGCGGAAAGAATAAAGATGAGCATCAATACCCAATAAACAAAGGTCTTAATGATACCCACTGGCTTAATGGAAATATGATTCTCCCTAAAGGTATCCGTTTCATTGAGTTTATTAGCCAGCTTATCCAAGCCTATTTTAGTGAGGAGTTTAGCTATGAGGGAGGAAATAAGTTTGGATAGCATCCAACCCACCAGCAGAATTACCACTGCCCCAATCAAGTCGAAAAGTACGGGCATAAGCTCATCAAACACATTGGTGAATGACTCCATGATTTTTTGAGCGAAACTCGATTGAAGTAATTGAAGGGAAAATGAATGGTTCATGTCAGTTAGTTGAGTAGGTGCTTTCAGCAAATATATTAATCCTCTGGGCTAGCGTCTGCTTCATCTGTTGGGAAAGGGGGTTGTTCTCCGGGAGGTAGAGATGGAAGCTCAACTGATCCGGACAAGGAAGCACTAATGGTAGAACCAGCTTTACTGGTAAATAGATCTACCATCCCCATTAACAACTTGATGGCTTCAAGCTGTGCCAGGGTTTCCTGCTTCACACGATCAGGTAACACTGCTAAGGGCTCTATGTCTTTAAAGTTGTTTTCCATTAGGCAATGGATTCCATATCTTTAACAATTTCTCTAACTCTTTTCCTGGCTCTAGCAAGACGCATTTTTACGGCACTTTCAGAAATCTCCAACGTAGTCATGATTTCTCTTATTGGGGTATCATCTTGATACTTCATAAGGAGAATCATTTTATCCTCAGGAGAAATTTTATCCAGTGCTATTTTTAGATATTCAGACCTGATAGCTAAAAGTTCCTTCTCATCATCATCATGCGGCACATCTAATCTGTCATCAATATCTACTTTCTTTATTTTATGAATTTTCCGGTACTGTTCCACACAATAGTTATAGGTAATTGCATAAAGCCAGGTGGAAAACCTACTATTTCCCTTGAATTTAGAGAGTTGATAGAAAACCTTCAAAAAGATTTCTTGAACCATGTCTTGGGCTGCTTCCTCATTTTTGACAAAACTCAGGCACTTGCGATATACTTTATTGGCATATCTGTCATACAAAATACCAAAATGCTCTGTCGATCCTTTTGTGGTGATCAGGGCAATTAGCTTGTCGTCCGTTAAGGTAGATGTGGGCCTAGACAATGGCAATCATTAAATTCTGGTATTCTGATGCGCTTAATATACCGAAGTCACAATATTCAAAAAACTATTTTCCAACAAAAAGCCCGTCAGCTAGGCTAACGGGCATAATTTATAACTTTCAGCTTGGCTTAAGTCCTATACATCACCTGGTTCACCGCCTCTATCACCCTTTTAGGATTAGGGAGGAAGGTATCTACCAGTACAGAAGAATAGGGAAGCGGCACATCTCTACCTGTAACCCTTACCACAGGAGCGTCCAGATAATCAAAAGCCATGCGCTGAATCTTATAGGTAAGTTCTCCCGCCATGGCAGCCAAAGGCCATGATTCTTCCAGGAACACACATCTATTAGTCTTTTTAACAGACTCTATGACGGTATCATAATCAATAGGCCTGAGAGACATGAGGTCTATCATTTCCGCTTCTATTCCTTCTTTCGCTAATTCATCACAAGCAGCAAGTGCTACATGCACCATTTTTCCATAGCTGATAACAGTTACATCCTTTCCAGCTCTTTTTATATCTGCTTTCCCGATAGGAATAAGGAAGTCCTCTCCTTCAGGAACTTCTCCTTTTTCTCCATACATCTGCTCTGACTCCATCACTAAAACGGGATTCTCATCTCTGATAGCAGTTTTTAATAGGCCTTTTCCATCCTTGGGAGTGGCAGGAACCACCACCTTAAGTCCAGGGGTGTTCGCATACCAGTTATCAAAACTTTGGGAGTGCGTAGCTGCTAATTGACCCGCTGATCCTGTGGGACCTCTAAACACGATGGGTACGTGGTATTGCCCCCCACTCATTTGGTACATTTTAGCTGCGTTGTTGATCACCTGGTCTATAGCTACCAAAGAGAAATTGAAGGTCATGAACTCTATAATGGGTCTTAGGCCTAACATAGCTGATCCTACTCCCACACCCGCAAACCCAAGTTCAGAAATAGGAGTATCTATTACTCTTTTAGGCCCGAACTCCTCCAGCATACCTTGGCTTACCTTGTAAGCGCCGTTATACTCAGCTACTTCTTCTCCCATTAGGTAGATATTTTCATCCCTTCTCATTTCTTCACTCATAGCCTCTCTTAGGGCTTCTCTAAATTGAATAACTCGCATGTGTGTATTGTTCTTGTTGGGTAGCTAAGTTAGATAAAAATACCTTTTTCCAGCAAATAAGGAGAGAATTCCTTGTGCATATTAGCCTGGGCCATTTTCTTTCCCGTTTCTTCCTTCTCTTTCTCCCAAATTTGCAAACAAAGGGCTATTTTTAGTTGTAAAAACTGTATATTGATGGAAGGTGTTTGCTTGAATCTTTCCGCATTAACATTCGTATCAAATAGTTGACCAAATAGAAAACGATTAGACATATGAACGATTTTTTTGATGAAAGCGTCCGCTCTGAAGCAGCAGAATCTCAGTATAAAGCCAGTAGCACGGCCAATGAGTTTCTCAGGCAGGTATTTATAGTAATGGGGCTAGGCTTATTGATTACAGGTCTTACTGCGTGGTTTGTTGCCCAGAACATAGAGTCCTTTGCTTTTCTATTTCAGGGATTTATGAAATGGGTGGTGATGTTTGCTCCCTTGGGGTTTGTAATTTACTTCTCAGCAAGATTTCATAAAATGAGCTTTACCGGGGTGAATATTACTTTCGCTTCCTATGCCATGGTAAATGGAATCAGTTTAGCCATTATTTTTTTGGTCTATACCTACAGTTCTATCGCGCAGACCTTCTTTATAACAGCTGGAACCTTTGGCGTTATGGCCCTGATAGGGATGACTACGAAAATGGACCTTACTAAGATAGGCTCTTATCTGTTTATGGCCTTGATAGGGATCATCATAGCTTCAGTGGTGAATTTCTTCCTTAAGTCAGAACTCATGGATTACATTATCTCCATTGTAGGAGTAGTTGTATTCGCAGGCTTAACGGCCTATGATGTTCAGAAGCTCATGAGAATAGGAAGCCATGCAGACCTGGAACATGAGAGTACAAAGAAGTATACAGTCATGGGAGCACTCTTGCTATACCTGGACTTTATAAACTTGTTTTTATTCTTACTAAGATTTTTTGGAAGTAGAGACTAGGACGTATAGAATTAACAAGAGAAGCCGAATCTTCATGGATTCGGCTTCTCTCATTTAGAAGGAGGAGTATATTACATACATTCCAGGGTAGGATCTGCCACCAGCCAGAAAATCAGTAGGGCAGCAAGTATTCCTAGCCCCAGGAATATGAGAATGACCTTGATCCCATCCTTTTTGATACAGTTTCTCCGGCTATGCCAGAAGACCAGACCTGTAGTCAAGACCACAAACAGCAGGGGAACAAGGAAAGATAAACCGCAAGGTCTTAACAGGAAGGAGATGGTGCTTGCCCCCAGCATACCTGCACTCCCTATAGCCAGCCAATCACAAACAGTATGCGTACAGTCTCTCTTGGTAGTGTAGATAAGCCACCAGGCAAGTGAAAGAATAAGGCCTACACCTGAAACCCCTAAGCCTATCATGGGGAGAGATTCTCCCACCGCTCTGTCAAGGACTTCTGTTACATAACAGGTAATCAGGCTGGAGAAAGTCATAGCTGTGAAAAAGCCCACTATATATGGAATTATCCTGCACCAGAAGGGAGGAATGGATACTGGCCTTTCTCCTTCCAAGATAAACGTCTTGTTTTTAGCTGCTTTACAGCTTCCAGGGCCATATGAAGTTACTTCTACTGGACACCTAATTTCCTTCCCTGCTTCAGGTTGTTGGAAAATCTTGGTAATCCGAGGGGTTTTAGTCGTATCTATCATCCCCCTTCCCCAATTCCACTCAAACCTTTGGGGGGCACCACCAGAAAGAATAACCTTACATACGACTTCAATTTTATTCTCTTCTACCTCTTTTCTGCTAATGATTTGAATATCATTTATGGCTGGACAGCCAGGAGGGCAAACTGTACAGCTGGCACTAATAGAAGGCGCACATTTATCCGGCCCCTCTCCTTTGCAGACTATCTTATGAATAAGACACTCCTCTCCGGCAGCTGGAGCAGCAAAGGTGTGGGTAGCTCGTGGCTCAGCAGTATATTCAATTTCACTTCCATCATCCCAGTCCCACATAAATAGGGTAGGCAGTTTACCCACTACATGGACTTCACAGCTTACGCTGATAGCATGATCCACATCCTTTTCCTCTTGTATGTTAAACGCTCTGAAAATAGGGCAGGCCTTTCTGGGTACTTCGATGATCATATCTTTTGAGTCTTCGCATGCTCCCGGCCCACTGGCTGTTACTGCCCCTGCATATTCATCAAATGCTTTTTCCCCTTGTCCGTAACGAATAGGAAAGGTATGAGTATTTGAAGGAGAAGGGGAGGGGACCACTGGGCTTCCATCCCCCCAATCGAAGGTAAAAGAGGTAGGCTCCCAGCCATGGGAAAGCTTAGCCTCTGAGGTAACCTGATAAAGCCCTTCCCCATTTTCAGCACTTTTTAGCGAAATAGACTCTATAGTACCTGTGAGGTGAGGGATAGTAATGGAGATTTTATCCCCTCCGTTAGAACAACCTTCTGGGGCTTCCCATCTGACAGTAATTAAATAAACTGAAGAAGTACAGAGCGGAGTTGGGTATGTATGTGCGGCTTCCCCCAGCTGGGTTTTTTCTACAGGGCTTCCATCTCCCCAATCCCAATGAAAGGCTAAAGGACTAGGCCCAGAGAGCAGGAGGGCTACTGCTTCTATCTCAGTAGTATTCTCATTCTGGTCTGTAATTTCAGCAGAGGCATTGATAACAGGACAAGAAATTGGAGGAATATCTACGGTGGTAGTTCCTTCAAATCCACACATTTTGCCCGGTCCACTACAGTCAACTTTGACTTGGAAGGTCTGTTCCTCATTTTCTTTTCTCGCAAACTTATGTGAGATAGAAGGAATGTCAGTAGTTATTTGAGCACTCCCATCTCCAAAATCCCATAAAAACTTGGTGGGAGCAGGATCTTTATGGATGACATGAAAATCATAATTGATTTCAGAGGTCTTGTCAGTGATAATTTTTTTCTTCAGGTAGCCTGCTTCCGGGCAGGGTCTATCAATGATAAACTCAAAGGGGGATATCAGCTTGCAGATTTCTTTTTCTTTCTCTGTGAGAATGACTGTTACAGATCCCTTTACAGGCATTTTACGGCCTATCCCCACCTTATAAGTATGGGTTACTTTTTCTTGATCACTTGCGGTTTGCCCATCACCTAATTTCCACGCTATAGTGCTTGGTGTTCCACAACTAAGCTGGATGGAAAGCTCAAAGGTGATAGTTTCAGGATCACGCTCTTTTTCCTTTATCATGACGGTAGGAGGTGGGGGGCAGCCAAACAGGATAACAGGCTCTCCGCTAGCAGGAAACTCTCCTCTTACTTTGCCAGAGGGAGTTACGATAAGTGTCCATCCTTCTCTCCCACGGGCTAACTCGTCCAGGTACTTTTTATGATACTTGGGTTCAAGTAACTCAAAGGTTTCATTTAAAAAGGTAGTCCCTCCCTCCTTAATCCCAAAATAAGCTGGAAAGGAAGAGATACATCCAAACAGACGAGTAGCGGTACAGGATACTACTTTAGGCTTACCGCTTTCCATCTTCATTTTTTTGCTGAGGAAGTACCCACCTACTACCTTGAAATATTCTCCAGGAAATTTGTTGTTAGGAATGCTAGCGTGAAGGAGTTGATCAGGGCTAAGCTGTTTGGCTTGTTCTTCTGACCCAGGAGAGGCCTCTGTGAACAAGACTCCACAATGGTGGTCAGCGCGGATGATAGCATCCATATGAGGGTCCCTGTGGGTATCGAGTGTGACGTTAGTCTGGCTTCTCCTAATGGGGCCTGACCTGGTTTCAAATCTTTCTACCAGGAGCTCATCAAGTCTACAAAGTTGGTTCATGTCTGTTCGGATTGTGTGTAGGTAGTGAGGAGGAGAGGCACACTAAAAGTTACAATATATTCAATTTCTGAAAAATATATTTTCCAGGAATTTTCCAACCTAATTAGTTGATATAAAACAAGTAGGTATCTCTGTCCGCAACTAATTATAGAGTAAATCCTTCCCCCAGAACAGGGAGAAAGGGTAACAGGAAGAGAGTTAAGGGTAGGTGGTATGGCTTACTTAAGCAGAACAATCATAAACAGCAGGATCCACTACTAATATGTACCATTTTCCTTCTATGAAACCCAATAAAAGGGATAAGTAGCTCTCTGTTGAAATGAGTTCGTGGGTTACAGCTGCTTCCAACTTTTTAGCGGAGGCTATGTCCGTTTGGGTAAATTCACCGTAATCATATTCCGCTAAGGCCTTCATGAGTTTACTCACTCTTTCATATGAGGCTATTTCAGAAAGGAAACATCCTTCTTTACTAAACCCTTCACAGTCAAAGTCCGGTTTGGGAGATACTACTACCTGGCACCTAATTTCTGAAAAAAGCTCACTAATCCAGGGGGTATTGGCTTGTCTTTCCATAGCAGACGCCTGGGAGAAAAAGTGGATAGCATCAAAAGCACCAGGCCTAGTAATGTAAAAATATCCTAACTCAGGATGTACGTACTGCTGTACAGCAGCGTAGTCATTATTTTTAAGTGCTTGTATGAGTGGCCTAACGGACGGAGTAGAGGGCTCTGCTATAGCCATACTGTTAGCCCGGGGAGTAGATTCTGATTTACTATCCAGACTTACATAGGAAGTGATCTGAAGGTCTTCATTGAACATGACCTGGTTTTTGAAAACCTCTTGAATTTTTTGGCCACTTTGAGAATTAGTAAAACTGAGATTTCCTTCAAATACAGCCTCAAAACCCTCATCCACTTGCGAAATGATAATTGAATTCCTGTCTAGAGAAATACGCCTATTTTCTACTCTTTGAAATCCATTGATAAGAATGGTTCCCACATCTGATCTGGAAAGGTCTCTCTGGGAAAAAAAAGTATTAATCACGGGTGCATAGTATTCTTGCACATTTATTTTTTCAGATTCAAGGTCCTGGTAATACGCCTGAAGGATGCTTGAGATAGCTTGTTCCTTATCCCTTAATAATGCTTGGGTATCTGGCGCTTCTAAAGAGGACCCTGAGGAAGTACTTTCTTCTGATCCTCGGCTTCTGTCAGTTTGATCATTTCCACATGAGAAGAGAAACAGACTGAGGAGGAGAAGAAAGCTTAAATATGTATTAGGTGATTTGATAGGCAGTAATGTCTGGTTGAACAAGGATGGCAAGTTATTCATTCTGACTCGTTATGGCAAAATAGCTTAAGAAGA